>NZ_SZWJ01000005.1:0-105564 GCF_012184455.1 Caulobacter sp. SSI4214
CGGGCCGCCTCGTCGTACGCCGCCGCCGCCCAGCGCGCCCGCGAGCATATCGTCTCGCTGCGCCAGGCCCTCGCCGAGGAAACCGCGCGTCTGGCCGAGGCGGCCAACGAGTCCGTGAAGATGGCCAACCAGTTGGCCCAAGGCCTGGGCCACGAGCGTTCGGCCATGGAAACCTTGTCGCAGTCGCTGGACGCCCGCTCCACAGCGGTGGTCGATGCGATCGGAAGCCAGGCCCGCATGGTGGCCGAGGCCTCCGACCTCGCCGAGACCCAGCTTCGCGAAGCCGAGGCCGCCCTAGCCGCCCGCGCCGCCGATCTCGCCGCCGCCGCCGCCGAGGCGTCCGACGCGGCGCGCGTCGGGGCCGAGGACCTAGCGCGGCAGATCGCTCGGCTGGAGACCGCCGGCCATGGCGTCGGCGACCAGATCGTCTCCGTCGAGAAGAGCCTCGCCGCCCAGCGGGCAGCCCTGGTCGAGGCCAGCCAAGCCCTGCGCTCGGAACAGGAAGACTTCGCCGCCGAGGCCGAGACCCGCACCGCGCAGCTCACCGAGTTCGTCGCCTACACGCGGGTGGGCGCCACCGAGCTGTCCGACACCGCCGCCATGGGCGCCGAGATCCTGCGGGGCCTGATCGGCGCGGCCGCCGACCAGTTCCGCGAGATGGTCGAGGGCGCGCGCGCCCAGCGCGAGGGCCTGGCCGACGAGGTCAAGAAGACGCTCGAAACCATTGGCGACGTGGCCGAGAACCAACGCACGCTGCTCGAGGAAGAGCTGAAGGCCGCCATGGAGGCCATGGCCAAGGCCGCTTTGGAAGCCGGCGCGGGCGTCGAGGCCCGCGTCGAAGCCGCGCGCGGTCGCGTGGACCAGCTGAACGAAATCGCCTTCGCCGCCGGTCAGAAGGCGGACGCGGTGTTCGAAGCTCGCATGGAAGAGGCCCGCGACATTATCGAGCACTCGGCTCAGATGGTCGAGCAGGCCGGGGCGCGCACGTCGCAGAAGCTGCAGGAGTCGGTCAACGCCGCGCGCGGGACGCTGGACGAGCTCGAGGCCATGCTGGCCGAGATCGGCAAGCGCACCGCCGACCTTCCGGCCGAGGCCTTGCGCAAGGCCGCCGAGGTCCGGATCTCGATCGAGCAGGGCGTCGAGCAGCTGATGAACACCGTTCGCCGCACGGCCGAGGAAACCGCGGCGATCGATCAGGCCTTCCAGGAACGCGTGCGCCGCAACTACGAGATGCTCAGCGAAGCCGCCGGCGCGGTCACCGCCGCTGGCGTTTCGACGGTCAGCGCCCGCGCGACCCCGGCGACCGCCCCGCCCGCGCGGTCGCGCCCGACGGCTCCGCCTACGCCGCCGCAGAATCTGCCCCTGGCCCAGTTCGACGATGAGGACGAGCCGCCGCCGACCGACCGTCGCCGCCTGCGCCTGACCCCGACCGCCACCGACGAGGAGTTCCGTTCGGTATTCGAGCAGGCCAGCGGCCAACGCGGTCAGCCCGCGCCCGAGCCGGACGGCCAAGGGGGCTGGAGCTGGCGCAACCTTCTGTCGGGCATCGAAAGCAGCACGCCTGGCGACGCTGGTCTGGGCGAGAAGCTGGCGGCCGAGATCTCGGCCATGGGCATCGACCCGCACGCGCTGCTGCCGCGCGGTCGCATCGACGAGATCGCCGCGGCCTTGCAGACGCGCGACGCCGTTGGCGCTCGCGAGGTCGTCAAGCGCCTTGCGCCCGCCGCCATCCGCCGTCTCGTTCGGCGCCTGTTCTCGGACGCTCCGCTGAAGAGCAACACCGAACGGTTTCTGAAGCGCTACGCGTCGATGATCGAGGAGGCCGCTGGCCAGGACCGCGAGGGTTTCCTCCTGGCGGCGTTGCTGTCTTCGGAAGCGGGCCGGGCCTATCTGTTGCTCGACGCGGCCAGCGGCGATCTGGGCTAGCGCCGAAGAGGCCCCGTGAAGCGCGCTTTCGACTTTATGGCGGCGACCATCGGCTTGGTCGTGCTGGCTGTTCCGCTGGCCGTGCTGTGGCTGCTGGTGCGCCTCACCTCGCCAGGACCTGGCCTTTACTGGTCCCAGAGGGTGGGGCGTGGCTCCGCGCTGTTTCCAATGCCTAAGTTCCGCACCATGCGGATCGACACGCCCGAGGTCGCCACGCATTTGCTGGCAGATCCGGACCGCTGGCTGACGCCTATCGGACCGCTCATGCGCAAGCTCAGCCTCGACGAGCTGCCCCAGCTGTGGAGCGTGCTGATCGGCCATATGAGCCTGGTCGGGCCGCGCCCGGCGCTGTTCAATCAGGACGACCTCATCGCCGCGCGCCAGGCCGCCGGCGTCGATGCGCTGCGGCCGGGCGTCACCGGCTGGGCGCAGATCAATGGCCGCGACGAGCTGGCCATCCCGGATAAAGTCGCTCTGGACGTCGAGTATCTGCGGCGCCGCTCGTTCCTGTTCGACTTGAGGATCCTGGTCAGCACCGTCGTGCCGGTGCTGACCGCGAAGGGGGTCACGCGGTAGCGCGCCCTTGCGCGCTTCAAGCGAGCTCCACGTAGGCTTTTTCGACCGCTTCGACGAATGTCGGATCGCGGGCCAGTGCCGGTGGGAACACGCTGTCCAGCGCCAGGAAGGCGGCGACGTCGGTATGAGCATCCCCCGTCGCGCCGCTGCCGATCTCCGACAGCGCGTCATGCAGAGGATCGGTGATGGCCTCGCCGGTCTTGGCGCGGAGGGCCACGAACCGCATCCAGGCCGCCAGGGGCAGGGCCAGGCGCTCGATGGAGCGGCCGGCTTCCAAGGTCTCGGTCAGGGTGCCCAGGATGCGGAAGGGCAATTTCTGCGAACCGTCCCAGGCGATCTGCGACAGGAGGTGACGGATCTCGGGGTTGCGGAAGCGGGCCAGGATGGCCTCGGCGTACTGGACCAGGTCGAGGCCCCTCGGCGCGGTCAGGGTCGGGATGATGTCCTTGACCATCAGGTCGCGCGCCAGGGCTTCCAGCACCGGATCGCTGATCGCCTCGAACACCGTCTCGTGGCCGCGCAAGATGCCGGCATAGGCCAGGGTCGAGTGAACCCCGTTCAGCAGACGCAGCTTGGCGCGCTCGAAGCCCCGTACATCGTCGGTCAGGATGACGCCGACGCTGGCCAGGTCCGGCGCATCGCCCGGCAGCACGTCCTCCACGACCCACTGGGTAAAGGCCTCGCGCTGGATGGGCCAGGCGTCCTCCAGGCCTGTCGCGGCCTGGACGCGCGCGCGCAGGGCGTCGTCGGTGGCGGGCGTGATGCTGTCGACCATCGTGCGAGGGAAGCGCGCTTCCCGCTCGATCCAGGCGGCGAGCTCGGCGTCGATCTTGGCCGCGAAGGCCACCACGGCGGCCTTGAGGCGCCAGCCGTTGTCGGCGAGGTTGTCGCAGGCCACGACGGCGTAGGGCGCGAGGCCCGCGCTGAAACGGCGGCGCAGGCCCTCGACCACATAGCCGACAGCGCTGCGCGGCTCGCGCGGATTGGCCAGGTCATGGATGATGTCCGGATGGGTCTCGTCCAGCCCACCCTCAGCTGAAAGAGTGTAGCCCTTTTCGGTCACGGTCAGGGTGACGATGCGGGTCGTCGGCGCGGCCAGCCGCGCGAACACCGACGGCGGATCCTCGGGCGCGACCAGCACCTCGCGGATCGATCCGATCACGCGAAAAGTGGTCTCGGCGTCCAGTTGGGCGAGGACATAGAGCCCGTCCTGCGGCTGCAGCGCGTCGCGCACGCCAGGGCTCTTCAGCGAGACGGCGCAGATCCCCCAGCGCGGATCCTTGGCCAGCAACTGGTCGAAATAGAAAGCCTGGTGGGCGCGGTGAAAGGCCCCAGGACCAAAGTGGACGACGCCGATCTCGACCTTGTCGCGGTCGTAGGCGGGAAGGGCGGTCCCCGGGATCGCGGCGGGATAGCTGGTCGCGTTCAGACGCAGGGCGGGGGAGGTCTCTGAAGCGGTCAAGGAAGCACGCCTGGGGTTTCGTAGCGGAAGGTGTGGGCGTCTACATGCTGTAGTCCGTCCAAGGTGGCAATCGGCTTGGCCGTTAAAGGGTGACGCCGGACTTCCAGATGGCGATCTCGCGCTCGCCGTTCAGCTCGGCCTTGGTCAGCGCCCCCGAGGCGGTGTCGATCACCAGATCCATCAGCCGGCCGGCTGCGTCGTCCATCGGAACCCCGTCGAGCACCTGGCCGGCGTCGAAATCGATCCAGCCCGGCTTTCGCTGGGCCAGGCCTGAATTGGAGGCGATCTTCAGCGTCGGGGCCGGGAAGCCCAGCGGCGTGCCGCGGCCGGTGGTGAATAGAATCACCGTCGCCCCGGCGGCGGTCAGGGCTGTCGACGAGACCGCGTCGTTGCCCGGCGCCTCCAACAAGGTCAGCCCGCGCGGGCCTACGCGCTGTCCGTAGCGCAGCACCTCGACCAGCGGCGCGCGACCGCCTTTCTGCACCGCGCCCAGGGACTTTTCCTCAAGCGTGGTGATGCCGCCGGCGATGTTGCCCGGCGAAGGGTTCTCGTAGATGGGCTGGTCGTTGTCGATGAAGTAGCGCTTGAAGTCGTCGATCACCGCGACGGCGCGGTCGAAAACATCGCGGCTGGCCGCTCTCCGCAGCAGAACGTTTTCCGCGCCGAAGACCTCGGGGATCTCCGTCAGCACCGGGGTCCCGCCCGTCTCGGCGACCTTGTCGGCGATGCGGCCGACGAGCGGATTGGCCGTCACGCCCGAGAAACCGTCCGAGCCGCCGCATTTGAGGCCCACGACCAGTTCCGATATCGGGACCGGCTCGCGCCTGTCCTGTTCGGCGATCGCGACTAGGGACTCGATGGCGGCCAGGCCGTCCTCCAGCTCATCCTCGACCATCTGGGTCGTGAAGCTCCGGAGCCGATCGCGATCGATTTCCGGCGCGCTGTCCAGCAAAGCCTTCAGCTGGTTGTTCTCGCAGCCCAGCCCCAGGATCAGCACGCCGCCGGCGTTGGGGTGGGCGGCCAGGGCCGCGATAAGCGCTCGGGTGTGAGCGAGGTCGTCGCCCAGTTGAGAGCAGCCGAACGGATGGGGGAAGGCGTGAACGCCATCCACGCGGCCCGCAAAGCGGGCGCTGGCCTTCTCTGCGATGCGGCGGGCGGTGTTGGCGACACAGCCGACGGTGCACAGCACCCAGATCTCGTTGCGCGTGCCGACCCGGCCATTCTTGCGTCGATAACCCGCGAAGACGCGATCGGAGGACCGGACTTCAAGCTCCGGAGTCGATGGGGCGAACGCATAGCCTTCCAGGCCCTCGAGCCGCGTGGCGACATTGTGGACGTGCACGTGGTCGCCGACCGCGATGTCGGTCGTGGCTCGGCCGATCGGCCAACCATATTTCAGCACGTCCTCGCCGGCCTTGGCCGCGCGGATAGCGATCTTGTGGCCCCTGGGGATGTCGACGGCGATGGTGATCGTCTGTTGGGGCAGGTCGATCCGCTCGCCGCCGGCCAGGTCGCGCAGCGCGGTCGCCACGTGGTCGCGCGGGTCCACCGGATGAATCGATTCGCGAGGCGTCAGCGTGGTTTGTGTCATCGATCTTCGTTGCCGCGGAGTTTGGTGTCGCCAATTGTGGGGGCGTGACGCATGGTAACCGGTGTCACGGCTCTCGCAAGGCCAGTTTCAGCTCCAGTTGGCGATGCTCGCCGGGCTGGAGTATGACAAAAGAAAACGCTCAGAGCTGCTTGGAAACGCCGTGGACTCTTCGAAGACGCCTTCCTCGGATCCGGAAGACAGTGAACTCGGCGTCGAGGGCGGCCGCAAGCGCGCCACGATCAACGACATCGCTCGACTGGCGGGCGTTTCGAAGAAGACGGTGTCGCGGGTCATCAATCAGTCCCCGTTCGTTCGCGACGAAACCCGCGAGCGCATTGAAGCGGTGATCGCCGAGTGGGGCTACGCGCCCGATCCTCAGGCTCGGGGCTTGGCCTTCCGGCGCTCGTTCCTGATCGGCATGGTCTACGACAATCCCAACCCACAGTATGTCGTGAACATGCAGCTTGGGCTGCTGGATGGGCTGCGAGGCTCCGGTTTCGAGTTGGTGGTCCACCCGTGCAATCGCGCCAGCCCCACCTTCTTGAACGATATCCGCGCCTTCGTGGAGCGGCAGAAGCTGTTTGGCGTCGTGCTGCCGCCGTCGGTTTCCGAGGACGAGAGCGTCGCTCGACTGCTCAGCGAGATCGGCTGCGCCTATATCCGCATCGCGTCGGTCGAGCTGGACAAGCCCGAGCATATGATCGTCGGCCGCGACCGTCTGGGCGGCGAGGTCATGGGCCAGCATCTCGTCGACCTGGGCCATACCCGCATCGGCTTCGTCACCGGCCTGCCCAACTTCCGCTCCTCGCACGAGCGCCTGGGCGGCTTCGAGGACGCGCTGAGGAAGGCCGGATTGGCGCTGGATCCCGATTACGTGGCGCAGGGGGCCTACACCTTCGAGTCGGGCGTCGCCGCGGGCGAGGCGCTGTTGGCTAGAACGCCACGTCCGACCGCCATCTTCTGCGCCAACGACGAAATGGCCGCCGGGGCTTTGCAAGCCGCGCGCCGCGCCGGTCTGAACGTGCCCGAGGACGTGACCATCGTCGGGTTCGACGACTTCCAGATCGCCCAGTCTGTCTGGCCGCCGCTCACTACGATTCACATCCCCACGCGCGAGGTGGGCCGCTTGGCCGCGGAAAAGCTGATCGGGAAGGAGACGCGCGACGCGCGCGATCCGGCTCCGACCGCGCCCTATCTGGTTTTGCGGGAGTCTTCGGCGCCGCCGCCGAAGTCCTGAGAACAACTCGTCACAATGCCCGTCTAGTTTCTTGCAACGGGTCGTGACACCGGTTACCAACGGCCCGCGACGGCCGGTCTCGAAGCTGTCCACACGGTTGGAATGAGGGAACGCGATATGGCCAGGCCGCTCAATTTCCATGACGATCGGCTGTTCCCCGCCGATCCGGCGACGCGCTCCTACGCGCGCGGCCTCTACGGTCTGGTCAAGGACCTGCCGATCATCAGCCCGCATGGCCATACCGATCCCAGCTGGTTTTCGACCAACGCGCCTTTCCAGGACGCCACCGACCTGCTGTTGGCGCCGGACCACTATCTGTTCCGGATGCTCTACAGCCAGGGCATCTCGCTCGACGCGCTGAAGGTGCGCTCCAAGGCTGGCGTTCCCAACACCGATCCGCGCGAGGCGTGGCGCCTGTTCGCGTCGAATTTCCACCTGTTCCGGGGCACGCCGTCGTGGGTGTGGCTGAACCACGTGTTCAGCCAGGTCTTCGACTTCACCGAATTCTTGGACGCCTCCACCGCCGACGACTATTTCGACCGTATCAACGCGGCCCTGGCCACCGAGGCCTTCCGGCCGCGCGCTCTGTTCGACCGCTTCAACATCGAGACCCTGGCCACCACCGAGGGGCCGCACGAGAGCCTGGATCATCACAAGGCGATCCGCGAGAGCGGCTGGGGCGGCCATGTGATCACCGCCTATCGTCCCGACGCGGTCATCGACTTCGAGGACGAGCGCGGCCCGCGCGCCTTCGAGCGCTTCGCCGAGGCGTCCGGCCAGGACGTCTACAGCTGGAAGTCCTATCTCGAAGCGCACCGCCTGCGCCGCCAGGCCTTTATCGAGGCCGGCGCCACCTCGTCCGACCACGGCCACCCGACCGCCGCCACGGCCGACCTGAGCGACGCCGAGGCCGAGGCCCTCTTCGCTGATCTGGTGAAGGGCAACGTGACGCCTGAAAAGGCCGAGCTCTTCCGCGCCCAGATGCTGACCGAGATGGCCAAGATGAGCCTGGACGACGGGCTGGTCATGCAGATCCACCCCGGCTCGCACCGCAACCACAATGTCGGCCTGCTGAAGACCCACGGCCGCGACAAGGGCGCGGATATTCCGATGCGCACCGAGTACGTGGATGCGCTCAAGCCCCTGCTGACCCGCCTTGGCAACGACCCGCGCCTGTCGGTGATCCTGTTCACGCTGGACGAGACGGTCTACAGCCGCGAACTCGCCCCGCTGGCCGGCCACTATCCGGTGCTGAAGCTGGGTCCGTCCTGGTGGTTCCACGACAGCCCGGAAGGCATGATGCGCTTCCGCGAGCAGGTCACCGAGACCGCCGGCTTCTACAATACCGTCGGCTTCAACGACGACACCCGCGCCTTCCTCTCGATTCCGGCCCGTCACGATGTCGCGCGTCGCGTCGACAGCGCCTTCCTCGCTCGGATGGTCGCCGAACACCGGATGGACCTGGTCGAGGCCGAGGAGCTGATCGTCGACCTGACCTACAACCTGCCCAAGAAGGCCTACAAGCTGGACCGGCGTCCGGACTGGGCTCGTCCCGCCGCGCTGCGCGCCGCCGCCGAATAGAACACCCTTTCCGGAGACTTCCCGATGTTCGCCAAGACCTATCACGCCACCCATCCGGACATGATGTTCGCGGTCAGCAATGACGACCTGCGCGACCGCTACCTGATGCAAGGTCTGTTTCAGGACGGCCAGATCGTCCTGACCTACAATCACGCCGAACGCTTCGTCGTCGGCGGTGTCGTCGCCACCAGCCCGATCAAGCTGCCCGACCAGACCGAGCCGGCCTCGGCCGCCGGTCATCCGTTCCTGGAGCGCCGAGAACTGGGCCTGATCAACGTCGGCGAGACGACCGGCAAGGTCACCGTCGACGGCGTCGTCTACGAGATCGTGCCGCGTGACGGCCTTTACGTCACCATGGGCGCCAAGGACGTGACCTTCGAAGGCGTCGACGGCGCCGCGCGCTTCTACCTGGTCAGCCTGCCGGCCCATGCCGCGTTCGAGACCAAGAAGCTGGCCTTCGCCGACGCGATCCCGCTGGAGCGCGGCGCGCTGGAAACCTCCAACGAGCGCACGATCTACCAGTACATCGTGCCGACCACCTGCAAGTCGGCTCAACTGCTCCTGGGCATGACGGTGCTGAAGCCGGGCAGCGTCTGGAACACCATGCCGCCCCACCTGCACGATCGCCGCTCGGAAGCCTATTTCTACTTTGGTCTCGGCGAGAACGACCGGGTCTTCCACTACATGGGCGAGCCGGACGAGATGCGTCACATCGTGATCGCCAACGAGGAAGCCGTGATGAGCCCGCCGTGGTCGATCCACATGGGCTCGGGCACCGCCAACTACACCTTCATCTGGGCGATGGGCGGCGAGAACCTCGACTATACCGACATGAACGTGCTGGACATCTGCCAGCTGAAGTAAGGCTTCGGCCGTCGCGCTCCGCGTCATCCCGGCCGGAGCGCGACTTGTAGCCGGGACCCCCGTTGCGGGCGCCCTGACTGGCGGCCCTGGGTCTCGTAGCGACCGCCTGGTTTATCCGGGAGCGCGCCTATTTTGGACAGGAACTCGACATGACCAATCCGTTCAGCCTCGAAGGCAAGGTCGCGCTCGTCACCGGCGCCAATACCGGGATCGGGCAGGGGATCGCCATCGCCCTGGCGGCCGCTGGCGCGGACATCGCCGCGGCGGGTCGCAGCGAGCCGACGGAAACCCAGAAGGCCGTCGAGGGCTTGGGCCGCAAGTTCCTGTCGATCAAGGCCGACTTCGGCTCGACCGAACCGGTCCAGCGCGTGGTCGACGAGACCGTCGCCGCGTTTGGCAAGGTCGACATCCTGGTCAACAACGCCGGCATCATCCGCCGCGCGGACTCGATCGAGTTCTCGGAGGCCGATTGGGACGCGGTGATGGACACCAACCTGAAGGTCGTCTTCTTCCTGACCCAGGCCTTCGCCAAGCAGGCCTTGAAGCAGGGCGTCGACGGCGGGCAGGCTAAGGTGATCAACATCGCCAGTCTGCTCTCGTTCCAGGGCGGCATCCGCGTGCCGTCCTACACGGCCGCCAAGTCGGGCCTTGCGGGGCTGACCAAGATCCTCGCCAACGAGTGGGCGACCAAGGGGATCAACGTCAACGCCATCGCGCCCGGCTATTTCGACACGAACAACACCGAGGCGCTGCGCAATGACGCCGACCGCAACGCGGCGATCCTGGCGCGCATCCCGGCGGGGCGCTGGGGGCGTCCGGAGGACATCGGCGGCGCCGCCGTGTTCCTGGCCTCGCCGGCCTCGGACTATGTGCAGGGCATTACTCTGCCCGTCGATGGCGGCTGGCTGGCGCGTTGACGAAATAAAAACGCGCAAATCCACAATGGTAGCGCAACCATTGTGCGGCCTGGGTTTTCCGTTCCGGTGAAGCGCGCTAGAGGGCGCCGTAACGTCAGCACCTGCCGCGCCGACGCCTTCTCTAGACACTTTCCAGTTCGGGGTCGTCCGTCCGGCGGTCCCAGGAGCCCGCCCATGCGCAACCCGGCCCTGTCGATCAACGTTGACCGCCCCACCAGCCGTCACGTCCGTCAGAACGCCAATCTGCTGAGCGAGCTGCTGTCCGAGGCGATCGCTTATCTGGACGGGCAGGAGGCCGCCGACCTGGTGGCCAAGGCGCGTAAGGCCGCCTCGCGCGAGGAGGAGGCCACGGGCGAAGCGCCGGTTCTCGATCACCTGTTCGCCGACCTGACCACCGACCAGGCCGTGTTCCTGGCGCGGGCTTTCGCCAGCCATTCGCTGCTGGCCAATATCGGCGAGGACGTCGCCGGCCGTCGCCGCCACGCCGAGGCCGAAGCTCAGCCCGGAGACGCGCGCCCGCGCACCCTGATCGACGCCGTTCGGGCGCTGAAGGCCCAAGGCATGAGCGGCGAGGCCCTGGCGAGAACGTTCGCCGCCATGAACGTCGTGCCGGTGCTGACCGCCCACCCGACCGAGGTTCGCCGCCGCAGCATGGTCGATCGCGAGACCGAGATCTCGCGCCTGATGGCCCTGCGCCGCCACCACCTGCCGCCGGACCTGGACGCGGAGATCCGCGAGAGCCTGTTCCGCGAGATCGCGCTGATGTGGCGGACCCGTCTCTATCGCCCCGAGCGGATCACCGTGAAGGACGAGATCCGCAACGCCCTGTCGATCGTCCGCACCTCGATCCTGCCCGCGATCATCGACCTCTACGGCGACTGGACGGCCAAGATCGGCTCGCACGGCCATCTCGCGCCGCTGCTGAAGATGGGGTCCTGGCTGGGCGGGGACCGTGACGGCCATCCCGGCGTCAACGGCGAGACCTTGAAGCTGGCCTTCGCCTCGCAGTCCCGCGTGATCCTCGACTGGTACGCCGGCGAGGTGCGCAAGCTGTGGTCCAATCTGGCGGTCTCCACCGCCTATACGCCGGTGTCCGAGGAGCTCCTGGCCCTGGCGGCCCAGACCCGCGACCCGTCGGTCCACCGGCTGGACGAGCCTTATCGCCTGGCGCTGGAATTGATCTTCGACCGCCTGACCGCCGTGTCGCAGAAGCTGACGGGCCAGCCTGTCGCCTTCGCCACGGGGACGACCGAGGTCGAGCCCTACGGCCACCCGGACGCCTTCGTCGCCGACCTGACCGTGATCATCGACAGTCTGGAGCGCAACGGCGGTGAACGCCTGGTGGGCTCGGCGCTGCGCACCCTGGTCGAGGTGGCCAAGGCCTGCGGCTTCCACTTGATGAGCCTGGACCTGCGTCAGAACGCCGATGTCCACGAGCGGACCCTCGACGAGCTGTTCCAGCGCGCCGGCACGGGCGTCGCTTATCTGAAGCTCGACGAGGCGGCGCGCTGTAAGGTGCTGATCGAGGAGCTGTCGCATCAGCGGCCGCTGGTCTCGCCGTTCACCGCCTATGGCGAGGAGACGACCAAGGAGCTGGCCACGATGGAGGCCGCCGCCCAGGCCGTGCGCGACTACGGCCACGGCTGTATCGGCGCTTACATCATCTCTAAGTCCGCGACCCTGTCGGACATTCTTGAGCCGCTGGTGCTGCTCAAGCAGGTCGGGCTGGTGTGGGGCGGGGCGGCGCCGCGCGCCTCGGTCAAGGTCGCGCCGCTGTTCGAAACCATCGGCGACTTGGAGAACGGCCCCGCCGTACTGCGCCAGTGGCTGGAGCTTCCGTTGTCGCGGACCATCCTCGGCGACCGGCCGGTGCAGGAGATCATGCTGGGCTACTCCGACAGCAACAAGGATGGCGGCTATGTCGCGTCCCGGCGCGGGGTGGCGAAGGGGGCTTCGGCCCTCGCGTTCGAGGCCGACCGGATGGGCGTGGGCTTGCAGCTTTTCCATGGCCGGGGCGGCAGCGTCGGCCGAGGCGGTGGTCCCGCCGCCGAGGCCGTGCTGGCGCAGCCGGCCGGCACGGTCCAGGGCCGCATCCGCATGACCGAGCAGGGCGAGATGATCGCCCGCCGTTTCGGCGACCAGCCCACGGCCCGCCGCAACCTCGACGGCTTGGCCGCCGCGGTTCTGATGGCCAGCGAGCGTCCGATCCACCAGCCCGATCCCAAGGTCGAGTCCGCCATGACGGCCCTGGCCGAGGCCTCTTTCCATGGCTTCCGCGCCCTAGTTTACGACGACCCCGCCTTCGAGGACTTCTTCTGGTCGGTGACGCCGATCAGCGAGATCGTCGGCCTCAATATCGGCAGTCGTCCCGCCTCGCGGACCGCCAGCCGCAAGATCGAGGATCTGCGGGCCATCCCCTGGGTGTTCAGCTGGTCGCAGGCCCGCTTCATGCTGCCGGGCTGGTACGGCTTCGCTTCGGGCGTCGAGCGGGCTGGGCTGTCGGTCGACCAACTGCGCGACCTGGCGAGGAGTTTCGATTTCTTCGCGTCGCTTCTGTCGAACATGGAGCTGGCCCTGGCTCAGAGCCACATGGGCATCGCGGCGCGCTACGTGACGCTGTCTCCGGACCAGGCCAACGCCGAACGGATCTTCGCGACCATCCAGCGCGAGCATGACGCCGCCAGCCGCCTGGCGCTGGATATCCGCGGCGGCTCGGCCCTGCTGGACAACCAGCCAGACCTCGCCGAGTCGGTGGCCTTGGCGGGCCGCTCCGTCGACCCGCTGAATCACCTGCAGCTGGAGCTGCTTTCGCGCCGTCGGGGAGGGGACACCGACGAGGACCTGCGCCTGGCCATCCAGTTGACCGTGGCGGGCATCGCGGCGGGCCTGAGAAATACCGGCTGATCGGCCAGCGCGCGGACCTCCGATTTCCCCACGAAGGCTTGGCCAATCGGCGGATAGGGAGCTTCCCCGCCCATTGGCCCTCGAGCCCGTGACCCTCACGGTTGCTCGCAAGTCTCGGTCTTCGCGGGGCGCTCTGGATATCAGGCGATCCCCGTTCTTCGGGCTGTCGTAAACATTCGCGTTTTCAAGTCGTTGACATTATCGAGGACCGACTTTTCTCCCCGCTTGCGCTCATCGTCGGTTTCTGTTTATCTGCGAATGACACCGGTGGCTAAGTGGCCTGGCCAATTCCTCCGAGGTCATACGTTTCGGTCCGGCGTTTGGGTTGGTCCGTCTCGTTCGCGGCTCTTTGAGCTCGCTCCTGCGCAAACTTAACGGGGCGTCGGCGTGATCCGACGCCCTCGTTTTTGCGCTTCGAGCGGGGCGGGCGTCGTCTGAGAGGCTATGGGGAAGGAAGCACGGGAGAGACACGGCGTTCCGGCTCGTCGAGCCTATCGAGCGCGCCAGCGATCCAAAATTGACGTTGCGGCAGCCCCGGATGTGGCGCTCATACGCGACGCGGTCTAAGGGATCGCACTCAGCCAGTTCCGGCGAAATCTTGCCCGCGCGGCGACCCAGGAAAGTCTTCCGCGCAAGATCGATCCTTCGGGAAGGAGTTTACGATGGTGAAAGACCGTATGGCGGTGCTGACCGCCCTGATGGAGCAGGGCGTGATCCCGGTTTTCTATCACCCCGACGTCGAGGTCTGTAAAAACGTGATCCAGGCCTGCGCCGACGGCGGCGCGCCCTGCATCGAGTTCACCAACCGCGGCGATTTCGCCAGCCATGTTTTCTACGAAGTCACCAAGTACTTCGATAAGGCCGATCCGCGCGTGATCATGGGCGTGGGCTCGATCGTCGACGCCCCGACCGCCGGCATCTATATCGCCAATGGCGCCAAGTTCGTCGTCGGCCCGATCCTAAACGCCGACGTCGCCAAGGTCTGCAACCGCCGCAAGATCCCGTATTCGCCGGGCTGTGGCTCGGCCTCGGAGATCTCCTACGCCGAAGAGCTGGGCTGCGAGATCGTCAAGGTGTTCCCGGGTTCGTCGGTCGGCGGTCCCGACTTCGTCAAGGCGGTGCTGGGCCCGATGCCCTGGACCCGCATCATGCCGACGGGCGGCGTCGATCCGGACGAGGCCTCGGTCAAGAAGTGGTTCGGCGCGGGCATCGTCGCCGCCGGCATGGGCTCCAAGCTCATCACGCAGGAGCTGTTGGACGCCAAGGACTACGCGGGCATCTCCAAGAAGGTCCGCGAGACGGTAGACCTGATCAAGAAGGTTCGTGGGAAGGCCTAGAGACACCAATGACCGACAATATCCTCAACATTCGCCCGGCTTCGGAAACGAAGTGGGATTGCGCCAGCTTCGGCGAGGTGATGCTGCGCTTCGATCCGGGCTTCGGCCGGGTTCGCAACGCGCGTCAGTTTCAGGTCTGGGAAGGCGGCGGCGAATACAACGTCGCCCGCGCTTTCCGGAAGTGCTGGGGCAAGCGCTCGACCGCGGTCACCGCCCTGCCGGTGAACGACCTGGGCTGGCTTGTCGAGGATCTGATGATGCAGGGCGGGGTCGACACCTCGCACATCATCTGGCGCGAGTTCGACGGCCTGGGCCGTAACACGCGCGTCGGTCTGAACTTCACCGAAAAGGGCTTCGGCGTCCGTCCGGCGCTCGGCTGCAGCGACCGGGGCCACTCGGCCGCCTCGCAGATCCGTCCCGGCGAAGTGAACTGGGAAAAGCTGTTCGGCGAGGAAGGCGTGCGCTGGTTCCACACCGGCGGCATCTTCGCGGCCCTGGCCAGCAACACGGCCGAGGCGGTTATCGAGGCCGTGGAGGTCGCCCGCAAGTACGGCACCGTGATCTCCTACGACCTGAACTACCGCGCCAGCCTGTGGAAGTCGCAGGGCGGCAAGGAAGGCGCCCAGAAGGTCAACCGTCACATCGCCCAGTATGTCGACGTGATGATCGGCAACGAAGAAGACTTCACCGCCTGCCTGGGCTTCGAAGTCGAAGGCCTGGACGAGCACATCTCGTCGATCGACCCGGCCAACTTCAAGAAGATGATCCAGACGGCGGTGAAGGAGTTCCCCAACTTCAAGGTCGCCGCGACCACACTGCGCAACGCTAAGACCGCCTCGGTCAACGACTGGTCGGCGATCCTGTACGCCGGCGGCGAGTTCTACGCCTCGATGATGCGCGAGAACCTTGAGATCTATGACCGTGTCGGCGGCGGCGATGGCTTCGCCTCGGGCCTGGCGTTCGGCTTCATGGAAGGCAAGGGTCCGCAGGCCGCCGTCGAGTATGGCGCGGCCCACGGCGCCCTGGCCATGACCACGCCGGGAGACACCTCGATGGTGCGCCAGGCGGAGGTTGAGGCCGTGATGAAGGGCAAGGGCGCGCGGGTCATCCGCTAAGCCCTCCGTCTCTCGGATAAGAACGAGCCCCCGGTCGAAAGATCGGGGGCTTTTTCTTGAGCGGCCGCGGCTCGTCCTCAATCCGCCACGATCGCGCGCATCGGGAACGACGGAGCCGTTTCCCGGGTTGATTGGCCGCAAGTTCAATCGCGCGAGGGCTGGAGATGAGGTCGCGATCTTTCCAAGGGACAGGTTCGTCGGTCGCCCGATGCGGCGCGGCGGTGCTAGCCCTGTGCCTGGGCATGGCGGCGGCCGAGGCGAGGGCGGGCCAGCAAAGCAAGGTTCCCCAGACCTCGGACCAGGCCAGCAGCGACAGCCTGGGTTCGGCCATGGTCTCGCCGCTGCGCGATATCAACGTCGTGCGCTCGCAAATTCCGGACCTGTTGAAGAAGGCCGCGACCGATCCCTATGCGCCGCCGTCGCCGGGATGCGAGCCCTTGCAGGCCGAGATCGACCAACTCGACGCGGTGCTGGGCGAGGACTACGACGAGCCCAAGGACAAGAAGCGCGATGAGGGCGGTCTATCCAAGCCGGTGCTGGGCGCGGTGGCCAGCGTGGTCTCCGATGTAATTCCGATGCGCGGCTGGGTGCGGCGATTGACCGGCGCCGAGGCGCACGACGAGCAGGTCCGTCAGGCGATCAAGGCGGGCATGGTGCGGCGCGGCTATCTGAAGGGCCTCTACAACGCCGGGACCTGTAAGGGAAACCGCCTGATCTATGTCGCCGCCAAGCCCGCGCCCTCGCCGCCGCTGATCTCCGCGGAACCGGCGCCGGTCCAAGTCGCGGCGGCGAAGGCCGAGATCGCGCCGACCGCCGCAGCCGCGCCCTCGTCGGCGGGCTCGCCTTTCAGCATGACGATCCGCGTCGCGACGACGGCGGGCGTTCCCTAAGCGCATGGGCATCGCTTGAACGCCATCGCGGCGGCGTCTCGCACCAAATTGACAAGGCTGTCTTTTGGGTGTGTTACTACCGAGCGTCGTTATGACGTTGGAAATTTTTCCAATAAAAACAACTGTATGAAGCTCGCGGCAGGAATGCCCGCGCCCGATAGCGCCGTGGCCCAGTCCTTTGCGCGACCCGAGGCTGGCGGAAAGGCGATCCGATCGCGTTAGGGGACTTGCACGGTGTCGGACTTGATCGCGCGCACGATCGCCACGGCGGCGGACATTCTGAGCGCGCACGGACCCGCGGCCGCTGGCGCGCCGCACGGCTTCACACCCGGCGACTTCTCGGTTCATTTTTTCCTTCAGTTGGCGGTTATCGTCCTGACGTGCCGCGTGGTGGGTTGGCTGGGCCAGAAGCTGCTGCGTCAGCCCCAGGTGGTCGGGGAGATGATCGCCGGCGTGGTGCTGGGACCGTCGCTGCTGGGGCTGCTGTTCCCCGGCTTTCAAGCCGCGCTTTTCCCCAAGGAGACGAAGAACGTCCTCTATGTCGGCGCCCAACTGGGCGTGGGCCTTTACATGTTCATGGTCGGCGCGACGTTTGACGCCGGGCACTTCAAGGCCAAGGCCAAGAGCGCGATGAGCGTGTCGTTCGCCGGCATTGTCGCGCCGTTCCTGATCGCGACCCTGATCACGCCGTTCCTGCTCAAGGTCCCGGGTCTGTTCGCGGTCGGCATCAGCCGGGCCAACGCCACGCTGTTCATGGGCGCCTGCATCGCCCTGACGGCCTTTCCGATGCTGGCGCGGATCATCAACGAGCGGGGTCTGGCCAAGACCTCGCTCGGCACGCTGTCCCTGACCGCCGGCGCGTTTGACGACGCGGTGTCCTGGTGCGTGCTGGCGCTGGTGCTGGCGACGTTCGGCGGCGGTCCTGGCGTCGCGGTCCTGGCCATCGGCGGCGGCTTGGCCTGGGCGGCCTTCGTCACCTTGCTGGGACCTCGGATCCTGGCGCCGTTGGGGCGCATGGTCGAACGCGAAGGGCATATGACCAGCCACGTGCTGGCCCTGGTCATCCTGGCCTTCTGCGTCTCGGCCTTCCTGATGGACGCCGTCGGCATCCACGCCATTTTCGGTGGATTCATCCTGGGCGTGGTCATGCCGCGCGGCCTGCTGGTCGAGGAACTGAAGAAGAAGGTCGAGCCGATCGCGGTGGTGCTGCTGCTGCCGATGTTCTTCACCTATTCGGGGCTGAACACCCGCATGGACATGGTCAATTCGCCCCAGTTGCTGCTGATCGCCCTGGGCGTGCTGGCGGCCTCGGTCCTGGCCAAGTGGGGCGCTTGCTACGTCGCCGCTCGCCTGACGGGCGAGAACCATTCGACCGCCATGGGCATCGGCGCGCTGATGAACTCGCGCGGCCTGATGGAGCTGATCATCATCAATATCGGTCTGCAGAAGGGCGTGATCGGCCTGACGCTGTTCTCGATGCTGGTGCTGATGGCGATCGTGACCACGGTCATGGCCAGCCCGCTGTTCGAGGTGGTCTATGGCCGCAAAGCCCGCGCGGCCGGGGAACTGGGCGCGGCGGCGGAAGGCGCGACCGCTTAGGGGCGCTTCGTCGCTCGATCCGTTCCGACAGCTTGCGGCAAAGGGTCTTGAGCGCGGAAATATCCAGCTTGGCTAGGCGCTCGCGACGCTCGGCGTATCGGTCGCCTTCGGCGGCGGTATTCAGGAACGTCGCCAGGATGCGCTCGGCCGTTCCCGGGGGCGTGAGATCGGCTCCGAGCACCAGCATGTTGGCGTCGCCGTGCTGTCGAGCCGAAAGGGTTTCGTCTGGCGTATGAAGTAGGGTGGCCCGGATGAACGGAAAGCGGTTGGCCGTGATCGCCATCATCTGCCCGCTGCCGCAGATCCCGATCGCGAAGTCGCAACGACCGGCCTGGATCTCGGCCGCCAGCGCGACCGCGTAGTCCATCGCGTCGACGCGTTCAGCGCTCTGGTTGGTTCCGTGGTCCGTCACCGTGTAGCCATTGGCGGCGAGCCAGGTTTTCAAGTGCGTCTTCAAGTCCGCCCCGCGATGGTCGGCGGCGATCGCGATGGGTTTATCGGTCAGTTTGCGGATCATATCCGGCAATGTCGCCCAAGTTTGATAGAGGCGTCATAGCAGGGTTTATCGGAGTGTCGCCTGGCTGCTTGCGACCGGGCGTCGTGATCGGGCGTTGACGATAGATCAGGGCGTCCGACTTCTGGCGGGGATGCGAGCGCTGATGGCCGAACGGTTGGATCTTTAGATCCAACCGTCCAGACGCCGGTCAGCCCTTGCCGAATTCCACCGGTTCCATCTTCGGCGACAGCAGGTGGACGACCAGCAGCGCGACCAGATACGCCGAGCCGGCGACCAGGAAGATCGGCGCATAGGTGCCGATGCCATCCAGCACCTTGCCGATATATTTGGAGAAGGCCATGCCGCCGAACGCGCCCAGCATGCCGCCGATGCCGACGACCGATCCGACCGCGCCGCGTGGGAAGACGTCCGAGGGGAGGGTGTAGAGGTTGGCCGAGAAGCCCTGGTGAGCGGCGGTCGCGACGCCGATGATCAGCACGGCAAGCCACACATTGCTGGCGTTGGCGGCGAACATCACCGGCACGGCGAGGAGGGCGCAGACCAGCATGGTCAGCTTGCGGGCCTTGTTGATGCTGGCCCCGTTCTTCATCAGCGTGGAGGACATCCAGCCGCCGGCCACCGAGCCGACGTCGCTCATGAGGTAGATGGCGATCAGCGGCGGTCCGAAGGTCTTGAGGTCCAGGTGATAGGTCTTGCCCAGGAAGTCGGGCAGCCAGAACAGGAACATCCACCAGATCGGGTCGATCAGGAACTTGCCGAGAGCGAAGGCCCAGGTTTCCTTCTTGGTCAGCAGCTTGGCCCAGCCGATCTTCTCGACGGGGTCGGCGGGGTCCTGCTCGATATAGGCCAGTTCGGCGGCCGACAGGCGCTTCTGCTCGCGCGGGCGGCGATAGACCAGCAGCCAGATGGGCAGCCAGATCAGGCCGGCGACGCCCGTGACGATGAAGGCCATCTGCCACCCGAAGGCCAGCACGACGCCCGGAACGACCAGCGGCGTGACGATGGCGCCGATATTGGTGCCGGCGTTGAACAGGCCGGTGGCGTAGGCGCGCTCCTTCTTGGGGAACCACTCGGCCACGGCCTTGATGCCGCCCGGGAAGCCGCCGGCCTCGCCGATGCCCAACCCCATGCGGGCGACCATGAAGCCGGTGAAGCCGCGCGCGCCGGCGTGGGCGATGTGGGCGACTTGCCAGATCAGGAAGGCGACGCCGAAGCCCCAGCGAGCCCCGATCTTGTCCATCACCTTGCCCCAGCCGAGATAGGCCACGGCATAGGCCAGCTGGAAGTAGAAGACGAGGTCGGCATAATGGGTTTCGTCCCAGCCGAACTCCTTGGAAAGATTGGCCTTCAGCAGGCCGATCGTCTGACGATCCACATAGTTGATGACCATCGCCGCGAACAGCAGCGTGACGATCACCCACCGATAGCGCCCGATCTTTTCGGAGGGCGCGGGCGGCTTGATAGCGTCCATGGACCGATCTTCCTTCCCAATGTCAGGAGCGCGGCGGCCGCCGGACTTGCTGCCCGTGTTCGGTCGTCGCGCCCGCGTCTCGTTCTAGTTCGCCGGAACGGCGACGCAGTCCACGCTGCCGAAGGGGCCGAAGCTCACGTGGGCCACGTCACCGGCGACCACGTCGTGGATGCCCGTGGTCGCGCCGGTAGTGACGATCATGCCCTTCTTCAACGGCCTGCCGCGCGCCGCGACGGTTCCCAGCAGGAACGCCAGGGCCGCCAGGGGCGAGCCCGGAATGGTCGCGGCGGTGGCCACGCCGACCGACTGGCCGTTGATGAAGGTCTCGACCGGCATATCTTCCCAGGCGATGTCGCGCCAGTTCAAAATGGCCTGACCAATGATCTGACCATCGTTATTGCCAAAGTCAGACATGACCACGGTCGGACCCAGGGCGTTGATCGTGGCCAGCGGGCTTCCGGCGATCTCGACGCCGACCAATAGCTCGCCCACATAGTCGGCGGCCTCCTCGGCGGTCCATTGAGTCTTGTCAGCCGGGGCGTCCTTGCCGACGCGGACGATGAATTCGGCCTCGACGGCGCAGAAGCCGCCGGCGATGGCGCGGAACGCGTTCGGCTCGCCGCTCTTGGCGCCCTGGACCTTGGACTTGAAGATGCAGCCCGCCAGACGGTCGACGCCCAGGCGTTCGCGGTGCTGCGGCGGCACGAGGCCAACCTTCCAGCCAACCAGTTCGTCGGGCCAAAGACCGATGGCGATGTCCTGAACGGCATAACCTTCCGCGACCGTCGCGGGAATCACGCCGCCCGGATAGCCGGGGACGCTGACGCCATCCTGGCGGGCCTTGACGAATTGGGGAGCGATGACCGCGGGGGCGAAAACCTCGCTGTCGGCCTCAGAAACGGTCACGCCGCGGTTCCTCCCTCGAATAAGGCGCACATCCCCGCTTGGCGGGTTTGTGATGTCTCTAGTGGAAACCGGTGTCATTGACAATGACGGCCTAAGACGACGGTCGCCGCCGCGGCCCGTCGCGCCGGACGGCGATTTCGGTGACGCCCTCGGCCCCGCGACCGTCCCGCGTGCTTGACACGCGTGGCGGCGCGCCTATCGTCGGCGAGAATTACGGATGTAAGCGTCATGCACATCACCGCCGCCGAAGCCCATGTCATGGAAGCGCTGTGGCGCCGCGCGCCGCTATCGGCCGACGAGCTGGTCGCCGAGGTCGGCGCGTCGCAGCAATGGGGCGAGGCCACCGTCAAGACCTTGATCAATCGGCTTCTGAAGAAAAAGGCGATCAAGTCCGAACGCGCGGACGGCAAGCACGGCTATCGCCCGCTGATCGACCGCAGCGCCTATGTTTTGTCAGAGAGCCAAGGCCTTCTGGACCGCCTGTTCGAAGGTCAGCTCGCGCCTCTGATCAGCCACTTCGCCCAGCACCGTCCGCTGAAGGCCGAGGAAGTGGCCAAGCTGAAGAAGCTGATCGAGGGTATGGAAGAAGGGCGCTAGTCCGGGGACTGCCCGACGGGCTACCCGCGCATCGCTCGGGCTTCGGCCGCTCGCTCGCGCAGCGCCTTCGCCGCGACATCCAGGCTTCGCACCGGCGTCTTCTCCTGGGGCTCTGGCTTATCCGCGTCCGGTTCCGGATCGGCCCGCAGCGCCGCCACGAAGTCGTCGCGCCAGGCTGTGACGTCCTCGCGGTTGACGTTATCGAAGAGAGCTTCCCAGCGTCGCTTGCGCTCGGCGAGGTCCATCGAAAGCGCCCGCTCCAGAGCGTCGGAGATTTCCTCCGGGCTGTTGGGGTTCACGATGAGGGCCTCTTTCATCTGCCGTGCGGCTCCGGCGAAGCGCGACAGGATCAGGACGCCTGGGTCCTCGGGAGCCTGGGCGGCCACGTACTCCTTGGCCACCAGGTTCATGCCGTCCCGCAAGGGCGTGACCAGGGCCGCCTTGCTGGCGCGATAGACACCCGCCAGCTCGTCGCGCCGGTACGAGCGATTGACATAGCGGATGGGGGTGGAATCCATCTCCGCATAGGCCCCGTTGATCCGTCCGATCAGGCCGTCCAGCCGGGTCCGCAGATCTTGATAGGCCTCGACCTCGTCGCGCGAGAGTGGCGCGATCTGCAAAAGCATCACCTCGCGGCGCAGGTCCGGATGGTCGTGCAGGAACCGCTCGAAGCCGATCAGCCGTTCCTCCAGCCCCTTGGAATAGTCAAGCCGGTCGACGCCGACGACCATCTTGCGAAACACGCTGTGGGCCATCATTCGGTCGTAGACCTTGCGGGCCGTCTCGCCTTGAACGATCTGGGCGAAGTCCTTGGCGTCGACCCCGATCGGAAAGGCTTGAGCCTTCAGTCCGCGGCCGAAGGCCTCGAGCTCGCCGCGCTCGGTCTTGCGGCCCTGCACCTCGGAGAACACGTAGCCCTCGAAGGCCTGTAGCGACTCCTCGGTCTGGAAGCCGATCAGGTCGTAGTCGAACAGGGCCTCCACCAGCGCCCGGTGGCGCGGCAGGGTGACCACCAGTTGGTGCGCCGGCCAGGGGATGTGCAGGAAGAAGCCGATCCGATTGGTTACGCCCATGCGCCGCAGCTCGCGGGCCAGTGGGATCAGGTGATAGTCGTGAACCCAGACGATGTCGTCCGGCTCGATCAACGGCAGCAGAGTCTCGGCGAAGCGCTTGTTGACCCGGTCGTAGCCCTCGCCGAACGAGCGGTCATAGGCGGTCAGGTCGACGCGATAATGGAACAGCGGCCATAGCGTCTTGTTGGCGTAGCCGTTGTAATATTCCTGATAGTCCGTCTCCTCGAGGTCTACCGTGGCGACGGTCACGCCCTCGATCCGCTGCATGTTCAGCTGTCCGGTGAACTCCGGGATGGTCTTGCCGCTCCAGCCGAACCAGATGCCGGAATATTCGCGCAAGGCCGCCGCCAGGGCCATGGCCAGGCCCCCGACGCTGCCTTCGCCGCCCTCGGCCGGGTTCGGCGGGTTCACACGGTTGGATACGACGATCAGCCGGCTCATGCGCTGGCCTCCATCGGGATCCGCAGTCCGTCCAGCCAGCGAAACACGGCCTCGTGGTCGCTGAGCCGGTAACGCGCCGCCGTCGGCCGGGCCGGGCCGACCAGCACGCCAAAGCCGCCCAGACGGTCGGCGGCCGTAAAGCCGTCCTCGTCGGTCAGGTCATCGCCGACAAAGATCGGCGTGGCGTTAGTGAAAGGCGTCTCGCGTAGGAAGGCCCGCACGGCCGCGCCCTTGTCCGCGCCGGGCGTGCGCAACTCGGCGACCATGTCGCCCTGCTGAAGCACCAAGCCGGTGGCCTGGGACAGGCGCTCGGCCGCCTCGTTGACGGCCTCGGCGCAGGCCGGAGCGTTGCGGTAGTGCAGGGCGATGCTTAGGCCCTTGTCCTCGAACAGCAGCCCGCGTTCGCAATCGGCCAGCTCGCCGAGGATGCGCCGAGCCTCTTCCAACCCCGGGTGAGGCTCGCGGTCGACCAACTGTCCGTCGGCGGTGCGGCGCACCAGCCCGTGCACGGCGGCGATCGCGCGCACGCCGCCGCCCAGAATGTGGTCGAGGTCCGGCAGCGACCGACCGCTCACCACGGCGAGGCGCCCGTCCAGCACCGCGATCAGGCGGGCCAGAAGCCGCGCGCGGCGTGGGTCGGGCCCCACGTCGTCCGGGCGCGGCATGATCGGCGCCAGGGTGCCATCGAGATCAAGGAACAGCGCCAGGCGATGCGGCGCGATCAGGGGCGGGGAGGCCGTCGCGACGGTTTCGGAACGCACGGCCGGTTGAGCCACGGTCATGGCGACTTCCCCCTCGGTTGTAAGCAACATGCCGGTGGAAACGCCGAACGGGCCGGTTCGATCCCGAGGGATATCCGCCCAGGCGCATCCGCCGACAGCTCGCGGGGATTTAGGGGGCGCTAGAAGATCAGCTTGCGAACGCTGAACTGCAGCACGCGGCCGCGCGGGTCCAGGTAGTCGGGCTGGTAGGTGATGGGTGTGGCGCCGGTGGCGTCGCGGACGGTCTGGCGCTGATCGAACAGGTTGTTAGCCGCCAGGGTCAGGCGCACGCCCCGCAGGATGGGATGGGTCTGGACCAGTTCGCGCCGAACGCTCAGGTCGGCGAAGAGCCGCAGGTTGATGGTCGCCAGGCTGGAGAAGTCCAGATCGCTGGACGCGCCGCCCAGGGTCCCGCCGCGCACGTGGGTCGCGCTTTGCCAATTGGCCGTGGCGCGAGCGCCAAGGCCGTAGTGGGTGATGCCGACCTGGGCCTCGACTTCGTTGCGCGACTGGCCGCCGCCAGAGCCTAGGACGTCGCCGTTCAGGAGATCGAGGGCCGGGAGGCCGTTGGCGATCCAGACTTTTTCGCGCAGGTGGACGGTGTAGTACAGCGATAGCTGCAGGCGCGTGGCGCGCGGGTTGCCGCCGCCTCGGCCGCCGAAGCCCCCGAAGCCGCCCCGCCCGCCGCCAAAGCCCTGACCGCCTCCGAAATTCCTGTTTCCGCCGTCCGCCTCCGAACGGGGCGCATTGCCGTCGCTTGGCGCGGTCTGGGGTTGCGGATCGCGCGACGCGACCGCGCCGTCCGCTTGCGGGGCGGAGGAGGGGTGATCGCCGCTATTGGCCCCGTTGGCGTCGCCCCCGCTTGGGCCGCCTCGCCGCAGCAGGTCCGCGCCTGGGAAGCCTTGGCCCGGCGGACGCTCGGGGCGCGGCGGCGTCTTGCCGATCTGGTGCGAGAAGTTGAAGCCCCAGCGGAACTGGTCGCTTTCGCGACGCTGGAAATTGACCGGCCGGCTGTCGATGCGCGTCAAGGCTCCGGTCGCGTCGCGAGTGAAGCGGTCCGGGAAGGCCGCCTCGACCGCCGCCGTGGCCGCCGGGAAGCCCGCCACCGGATTGTCGGTTCGGATGCGCGTATAGTTGGCCGTGATCGACAGGCCGTCGATCTGGGTCGGTTTATAGGTCCCGCCCAGCTTCAGGGCGTGGCGCGTTTCGGCTCTCAGACCGGTGTTCCCGCCGCTGACGCGGGTGACATCCACCGTCTGTCCGGTGACGTAGTCAAAGACCCGCGCGTCCGGCGTCGTGACCAGAGGATTGCCCAACTGGGCCAAGCTGGGGGCGTTGTCGGTCTCGGTATAGGAAACCAGGAAGCTCACCGGCTTGACCGGCGACCAGTTCAGGCCGCCGCCCACCGAAGCCAGGGTCCCGAAATCCGACAGCTTGTGCGCGCCCATATGGACGTTCACCGAGAAGTCGCCGAGCGCCGCGCGCACGTTTCGGCGTCGGCTGGTCAGCGGCAGGTCGAAGCTGACTTGGCCGTTGAAGTCGCCACGCGACAGGCTGGTGTCGGTCGAAAGTCCCGAGCGGATCGAGGTCGACTCCTGCCTGGAACCGTCTAGCCCGAGCTTGAAGGTGGTCGACAAGTCGCCGGCCTTGAAATGGGCCAGGGCGCCGTTGGCCACGAACTGCAGATCGCCGGTGTCGCTGGTCGAGCGCGCGCGGTCGGTGGTGACGGGGAGGGTTCCGGTCAGCGGCGCGAACGGGTTGAGGGTCGGGTCGAGCGCCGCCAGGCGGGTCTGGACGCTGGTCAGATCGACGCCGCGATCGGTCTCGGTCTTGTTGACGGCGTGGTCGTAGGTTCCGGTCAGGGACAGGCGCAGGGCCTCGGTCTCCCGATTGAGCGTGAAGCCCAGGTGGCCCGAAAGATTGCGCGAGGTCTGACCCAGCGGGGAAAGCTCGCCCAGATAGCGATAGAGCGCCACGTCCTGGCTGAATGGCGAGAAGGGATCGCCGGCCGGCACGGTCAGCCGCGCTCGCGCCGGACCCAGCAGGGAGTCGTTCTGAGATGCGGTCAGACCCAGGTTCAACGTCGCCGAGACGTTGTCCAGGATGTAGCGGTTATAGACCGTGTTGATCGTGAGCTGGGCGCTTTCCGGCAGCAGGGTGCGGCTGTGGGAAAGGTCGCTGGTGTTGGCTTGGTTGGCGGTCGGCGCGAAAGCCGAGAGCGCCGGTCGACCGCTCGCGGCGGAAGCGGGCGCGCCGGCGACGGTGACGGGCGCGCCGACCAGGGCGCTAAGCGCTGGGTCGATCTCGGCGCCGAGGCGCGGCGCGGCGGGACCGACGTTGCCGACCAGATCATAGAGGCCGGTCTGGCCCATGCTGATCAGATCGCGATCGCTTTCCAGCAATTTGTCGCTGTGCTGCAGCTTGACCGCCACGTTCATGCGACCATCGCGGTTCAGCCGCAGGCGGGAATAGTTGGCCTGTTCGTTCGTCTGACCGCCTTCCGTGGGCCTGCCGACCAAGCCCTCGACGGTCTGGGCGCGGAAGCGCTGGCGCAGCACGATATTGACCACCTTCTGGTCCGCTGAATAGCCGTACTTCAACGCCACTTCTTCCGGCAGGATCTCGACCCGCTGGATGGCCTCGGTCGGAATGTCGCGGATCTCGCCCATGCCCGAGATGCGGCGGCCGTTAAGCAGCAGGATCGGATCCCCGCCAAGGCCGCTGGTGGTCTGGGGCGTCAACTCGGACAACAGGTCTTCTATCGAGCTGACCCCGAACGCGCGGACATCGGCGGCGTTGAAGGTCTCTTCCGGCGGAATGTCGCCGAGCACCGCGCCGTAGGGCTTGCCGGTCGAGGTGATGGTGATGGCGTCGACTTCGTTGTCGAGATCCTCGGGCGTCACGGACTTGGGGGGCGGCTTCTTGGTCGGAGCCTTCGGCGCGGGAGCCGCTGTCGGCGACGGAGCCGGCGCGACGGCCGGCTTGACGTCCTGAGCCTGCGCCTGCGCTTGGGCCGCGACGGGCGCCACGCACCCCAGGAAACCGACAAAAGCCAAACCTCGGCGCACCAACTTTGTCCTCCGACCTTGAAACCCCGCAGTTGAGGGCGGCGTGTGACGTCCGGATTTCAAAGTTTTCCGGCGTCGCAACATCGATTCCCGAACGCGGGGCTGTCTACCGCACGGAGGTCCACGGGCGGCTCAAAAGAACGGCGCAGTTGATCAGGCCCACCAGGGAATAGGTCTGCGGGTAATTGCCCCAGAGCTCTCCATCAGCGAAGCCGATGTCCTCGGAGAGCAGGCCCGCGCCGGTGCGGCGCGACAGCATGTCCTCGAACAGCGCCCGCGCTTCGTCCGAGCGGCCCGACAGGTGCAGGGCCTCGATCAACCAAAAGGTGCAGATATTGAACGCCGTCTGGGGCGAGCCGAAGTCGTCGGGGATGGCATAGCGCAGCAGATAGGCTCCCCGCCGCAGGCCCTCCTCCACGGCCCTGAGCGTGGCGACATTGCGCGGGTCGTCGGCGGTGTGGAAGCGCAGATCCACCAGTTGCAGTAGAGAGGCGTCCAGCTCGTCGCCTTCGAAGGTCGCGGCGAAGCGGCCCAGCTGGTCGTTCCAGGCCCGGTCCTCGATGACCTTGCGAACATGGGCCGCCCTGCCGTTCCAGAACGCGGCCTTGTCCTTCAGCCCCAGCTTTTCGGCCGCGTTGCCCAGCCGGTCGCACGCGGCCCAGCACATGGCGGACGAATAGGTGTGGACATTGGCGCGGCCGCGGAACTCCCAGAGACTGGCGTCGGGTTGGTCATGCAGCTGGAACGCCCGCTCGCCCACGGGCTCCAGCGCCTCGAAGTCCTCGACGGTGGCCGGTCGCAGCAGCCGTTCGTCGAAGAAGGCCTGGACGGTCGACAGGATGATCTGGCCGTAGACGTCGTTCTGGATGTGCTCGAAGGCCTGGTTGCCGACGCGCACGGGTCCCATTCCGCGATAGCCGGGGAGGGCGGGGGCGAAACGTTCCGTCAGCCGCTCCTCGAACCCCACGCCGAACAGCGGCTGGATATGACCGCCGTCGGCCCGGTCGACGATGTTGCGCAGATAGCCCAGGTAGTTTTCCAGGACGTCGACCGCGCCCAGGCGGTTCAGCGCCTGGACCACGTAGTAGGCGTCACGCAGCCAGCAGTAGCGATAATCCCAGTTGCGGCCGCTGTCGGCGTGTTCGGGGATCGAGGTGGTCAGGGCCGCGACGATGGCGCCGGTTTCCTCGTGCATGCAGAGCTTCAGGGTGATGGCCGCGCGGATCACCGCCGTCTGCCATTCCAGCGGCACGGCCAGGCCTCGAACCCAATGCTTCCAATAGCTGTCGGTCTCGCGCAGCATCCGCTCGCAGGTGGGGCCGATCGGCGCGTCGAAGCCTTCATCGGCGCCCAGATACATGGCGATTGGACGCTCCAGACGGAACGTGCGCTCTTCCAGGATGTGCGAGACCGGCGCGTCGGTGGAAAGGCGCAGGGTCATGTCCGAGCACAGATAGCGAATGTGGTTAGAGCCCGAGGTGTGCTCGGCCGCCCGCGCGCCCCAGTCGGCCGTGGGACGCGCGCGTAGGGTGATCCGCGCGACGCCGACCACCGGCCGGATCAGGCGCACGAAGGCCGTCGGGCGAAAGGTTCGGCCGAACTGCTGGTAGCGGGGCGCGAAATCCAGAATCTCGATCCGCGCGCCGTCCTCGTCGGCGATCTCGGTGCGCAGGATCGGCGTGTTGCGGAGATAGCCCTGGCGCACCTCGGCGCGGCGCTCGACCAGCACGTCCCACAGGCCCTGGGCCGTCGGGCCGTCCGGATCCGCGTCGTCCAGCAGGGCGCTGAAGATGGGATCGGAGTCGACGCGCGGCGCGCACGCCCAGACGAAGCGCCCGGCCGTATCGATCAGCGCGCTGACCGCGCAGTTGCCGATCGGAAAGAGGTCCAGCGTCTTCTGGGAAGGTTTGGTCATGGTCACGCCCCGGGCCGTTGCGGGTATTCCCCGTTTTCGGTGAAACCGACGGTGTGGCTTGCGGGTTCCTCTTTCGAGAAAACCGGCGTCGGGAGGGGCGCGAGGCTCGTCTTTCACGCTACTCGCGTTGACGGCGACCGCCCCGACCAGCCATTGAAACCTTAACGCGGCGCGGCCGCGTAACGCGCGGGCGGGCCTGTTCGAGAGTGATGCGAGTGATGAAAACCTTGAGCGCGGCGTCGGCGATCGCGCTCGGCCTCCTGACCGCCGCCTCCGCGCTCGCCCAGTCCCAGCGGCCGCCGCTGGCCGGCGGGCGTCCGCCGCAGCAGCAGCCCCAGAACGCGCCCGTCATTCCGGCCCAACCCAGGAGCTACGCGCCGCCAGTTGACCCTTACCAGGTCTCGCTGCGTTCGGATCAGATCGACACGTTGCTGAGAACGCTGACCGACGCGCCGCTGCATGGCTTCGCGCCGACCGATTTCGCGCCGGATCAGGCGATCGCCTTGCTCTCCTCGCGCGATCCGAACGCGCGCGCCTCGGGCCAAGCCCAACTGATCGCCAAGACCTTGTCCTATGCCCGCGCCGTCCATACGGGGCGGCTGCCGGCCAGCGGTTTCATGAATGAATGGGGCCTGCGCCCCGCCGCCTACGATCCAGCGCCCGAGTTCGTGGCGGCGATCCAGCAGGATCGCCTCGCGGATTGGCTGGCCAACCTGCCGCCGCCCTATACCGGCTATCAGACCCTGCAGAAGGGGCTTGTCACCTATCGCGACATCGCGGCCAAGGGCGGCTGGCTCCCGGTGGCCCCTGGAGCGCCGCTCAAGGAAGGCTCGACGGGCCCTCGCGTCGTGGCCCTGGAGGCGCGCCTGGCCGCCGAGGATCCGACCGTCGCCGTCGATGGCGCGCCCATCTTCGACGCGGCCCTGACCCAGGCGGTGCAGCGCGCTCAAAAACGCTTCGGCCTCAACCCGAACGGCGTGGTGGACAAGAAGACCCTGGACGCGCTGAACACGCCCGTTGAGCGGCGCATCGACCAGATCCAGGCCAATATGGAGCGCTGGCGCTGGCTGCCCCAGACCCTGCCGGCCGACCGGATCCAGGTCAATGTCGCGGCGGCCATCCTGTCGGTGTTCAGCCATGACACCCCGACCCTGACCATGCGCGCGGTCACCGGCCGCCCGGGCGACGAGACGCCGATGCTGTCGTCGATGATCCACTCGATCGTCCTGAACCCGCCATGGAACGTGCCGTCGACCATCGCCGCCAAGGAGCTGTGGCCCAAGGAGCGGGCGCATCCGGGCTATCTGGCTCGAAACGACTTCATCGTCATCCCGACCGGCGATGGCGGTTCGCGCCTGCAGCAGAAGGCTGGGCCCAAGGCGGCGCTGGGGCAGGTGAAGTTCGACTTCAACAACCCCTATGGGGTCTATCTGCACGACACGCCCAGCCGCTCGAAGTTCGACAGCTTCAGCCGCCTGGCCAGCCACGGGTGCGTGCGCTTGCAGAAACCGATCGAATTGGCCAAGGCGCTGATGGCTGGCGACCCGATCTGGACCCCCGAAAAGATCGACGAAACCCTGGCGTCCGGCGAAACCGTGCGCGCGAAGCTGCCTCAGCAGATCGCGGTCTTCCTGCTCTATTGGACGGCCTATGTGACCCCCGATGGGCAGGTCAATTTCCGAGATGATCCTTATGGCTGGGATCGCGAGCTGGTGCAGCGGATTGCCGCACTTCGTCCCGGCTCAGCTTGATCTTCGGGAACTTTTAGGGTGTCCTCCCCGGCGTTTTAGTGTCGGGTCAAGGGCGTACCATGCATCGACGGAAGCTGCTCCAGATGGGGCTCGGCGTGCTCGGCGCCGGTCTCTTGCCAGCCGCGGACGCGCGGGCGGACGACGACATCATCGGCGCGATCCTGGAGGGCAAGCAGCCGAACATCACGCCCCCGCCCTTGGCGCTTTCGCCCCCGCCGCTTGTGGCGGCCAGACCCGCCGTGACCCAGGCCCGTTGGGTCCATCTGCACAATGTCCATACGGGCGAGAAGCTGGAAGCCGCGTATTGGGAGAACGGCGGCTATGTTCCAGACGCGGTTCAGGCCCTGAACAAGGTGTTGCGCGACTATCGCAACGATCAGGTTCACCCGATGAATCCGGGCCTCTACGACATTCTCGACCAGATCCGGGCCAAGACCGAGAGCAAGAGCCCGTTCCAGGTCATTTCCGGCTATCGCTCGCCCGCAACCAACAAGCTGCTGCGCGAGCGCAGCGGCGAGGTCGCCAAGCACAGCTTGCACATGGACGGCAAGGCCATGGACATCTATCTGGAGGATGTCGCGCTGGAGCACATCAGGGCCGCGGCCCTGGATCTCGGACGTGGCGGCGTGGGTTATTATCCAGAGAGCAATTTCGTGCACGTCGACGTCGGTCCGGTCCGGCAATGGAAGGGCACGTAACCAAGGACAGGGACTAGATGAGCGAGCGTCGCGGCAATCCGTTCGGTTGGGTCGTTCTGGGCTTTATCGTCGGCGTGCTGACCACGTTCGGAACCATCCTGTTCCTCAGCGCCGGTGACGGCGGCTATGAGGACGGGCCCTCGGAGACCCGCACGGCGGCGGATGACGCGGCCACGGCGGCCATGTCCGCCAAGTCACCATCCGCCCCCGCCCATAGACTTGAGGCCGCCGCGCCGGTCACGACCACGACGCCGGTTCCTCCCGTTCAGCCCGAGCGACCGGCCGGACAGCCGCAACCGCTGGATCCGCAGGTCGCCGACGACGCGGCCGCCGCCGGCATGACCTCGCGGACGCGCTAACTAGCTCAGCAGCTTGCTGATGAAGTCCGGGTGGATGGCCCAGCCGAAGAAGCCCGACAGGCCCATCAGCACGCCAAGGGCGCCGAACGTCCAGCTGACGTAGAGCACGACCGCGCTTTCGGTCAGGGCCGCGACGGCCGCCGTCGAGACGGCGATCGAGACCAGAGCGTCGCACATGTCGAACTGGTCGTCGTGATAGTTCAAGTCGTCATACAGCTTCTCGAAGCTCTTGGCCTTGGCCGCCAGCAGCGGTCCTTCGGCCTTGTACTTGGCGATCTGGGCCTTCAGCTCGGCGAGGCGCTTGTCGAAGTCGGCGGCATCGCTGGGACGCAGCGCGTTTCGCAGCAGGGTCGCTTCGTCCAGGGACGCTTCGGTGATGTGCAGCTTGGTCCGGGTCGCCTGATACTCGCCCCAGGTGTCGACGGCGTCGGCCTTGGCCTGCTGCATGGCCTGGACGAGGTTGTCGTCCTTGATCTTCATAATGCCCAGAAACACCGACAGCACCACGACGGTGATGGCCACCATGCGGTTCAAGGCCTTGCCCTTGGCCTCGGCCGAGACTTCGATTTCCATCTGACTTTCCCCTTCGACGCGCAGGGACATGATCGGTTCGCGCGCCGGATTCAAGGCGCGTGTTGCTGACAGCCGGCCGGCAGCAGGGGCAGGCCACAATGCTCCCGTCGATCCGGGAGACGCGCATTGATCATAAAGGGCAGTTGTTGCTGCGGGAGCGTCCGCTTCGAGCTGTTCGAGCCGCCGGCTCTGATTGGGACGTGCCACTGCTCGCGCTGCCGCAAGGCTGGATCCAGCACCTACGTCTTCGTGCGGGCCGAGGCGTTTTCCTGGACGGCGGGGCGGGACCTGGTGACGCGCTACCACCCCAGGCCGCCATTCCGCTTCGTGCGGGCCTTCTGCCGTCGCTGCGGATCAGCGCTGGGCGATCCGGGGAATGGACGGGTTTTCGCCATCGCCGCCAACTGTCTCGACGACGACCCCGGGATCCGGACGGGCTTCCACGAATACACGCCGGACAAGCCGCCATGGCGCGAAGGCCCTGATGATCCGTAATCGGATTATAGGTCAGACGACCGTCAACGCCTTCTCGATCGGCCGGGCCAGGACGACGCCCTTGGGGCCGTCGACGATCGGGCGGTTCACCAGGATGGGATGCTCCAGCATGGCGGACAGGATCGCCTCGTCGGAGACATCGGCCTTCAGAAGGCCCAGTTCCTCGGCCGGCGTGCCACGTTCGCGCAGAAGGCCCTTCAGGTCGGTGTCGGAGCGTCGAACCAGGTCCAGCAGCTGTTCGCGGTTCCAGCCGGTCTTCAAGTACTCGACCACCTTGGGCGCGTGGCCCGCGTCGCGCAGGAGCGCCACCACCTTGGTCGAGGTGCTGCATTTGGGGTTGTGATAGACGGTGACGGTCAAGGGACGAACTCCTGGAAACGCCATTGATCTAGAGGCTTGGCCCGGACGCGTCCACGGCGTGGCGGCCAGGGCGCGGCCTCGGCCGACCATGCCCCGTAGCGTTTCGAGGAACGTCCGAGGGCCTCCGCGTGTTGCTCCGTCACGTCTTCCAACGCCGGAACCGAGCGGAGTCGTTCATGGTCTCTCTACGTCGCCGCATCCGGTCGATCGCCCTATTCGAGCAACTGGGTCCGGGCCTTGTCACCGGGGCGGCGGACGATGATCCCAGCGGCATCGCCACCTATTCGCAGACCGGCGCGAAGTTCGGCTACGGACTGCTCTGGACCCTGATCCTGACCTATCCGCTGATGAGCGCGATCCAGCTGGTCAGCGCTCGGATCGGCCGGGTGACCGGTAAGGGGCTGGCGCAAAACATGGGCGCGGTGATCCCGCGTGGCGCCGTCACCGGCCTCGTCATCCTGCTGTTCGTCGCCAACACCATCAATATCGGCGCGGACCTGGCGGCGATGGGCGCGTCGGCGGAACTGCTGGCGGGACGGGGCGCGCATCTGTTCACGATCGCGTTCGCGGTGATCTCCCTGCTGTTGCAGATGTTCGTTCCCTATAAGAAGTACGTCCGCATCCTGAAATGGCTGACCCTGGTGCTGCTGGCCTATGTGGCGGTGGTCCTGGTGGTGAAGCTGGACTGGGCCGCCGTCGGTCGGGGCCTGGTCCTTCCCGACCCGGCGATGCTGAAGTCCAAGGACGCGCTTACCACGGTGGTCGCGGTCTTCGGCACCACGATCAGCCCCTATCTCTTCTTCTGGCAGACCGCCCAGGAGGTCGAGGAGGTCGAGCACGACGACGCGGCCAAGCCGCTGAAGGAAGCTCCGCACCAGGCGCGGCCGCAACTGCGACGCCTGCGGTTCGACACCTTCTTCGGCATGGCGGTCTCGAACCTGATCGCCTTGGCCATCATGATCGCCACGGCCGCCACCCTGCACGCGAGCGGTCATCGCGAGATTGGCACGGCCGCGGACGCCGCCAAGGCCCTTGAGCCGGCGGCGGGCAAGTTCGCCTTCCTCCTCTTCGCCTTGGGGATTATCGGCACCGGCCTGTTGTCGGTGCCCGTGCTGGCCGGCTCGGCGGCCTACGCGGTGGGCGAGACGCGCGGGTGGACCTGCGGCCTGGACAACAAGCCCTGGGAAGCCGTCGGATTCTACGCCGTGATCGGCGCGGCGACGTTGTTGGGCGTCGGCATCGATTTGCTGCGCATCGATCCGATCCAGGCGTTGTTCTGGAGCGCGGTGATCAATGGCGTCATCGCCGTGCCGATGATGGTTGTGATGATGGTGGTCGTCTCCCGACGGGATCAGATGGGCCGGTTCATCGCCGGTCCCGCCTTGAAGAGCTTCGGCTGGCTGGCCACGGCCGTCATGGCCGCCGCGACCCTGGCCATGTTCGCGGCCATGGCCACGGGGTGAGCGCGCCGTCCTCGACCGTCGAGCGTCACAAAACATACGCGGGAAGGCCTTAACAGCGAAGCGCCGTGGCGCGGCCTTGACGTCCAGGTCCGGGCGCGGAACTTGTCGGGGAAGGCCTAAGGGCAACCCGCGCACCGTGGGCGCCACGGTTCGCTATCGCTTCCAGTAGGGAATATCCGATGTCGCGCGCTCGTCTGGCTGGAATCGTCGCGGGCGCGCTCGCCCTGGGCCTCTGCGCGCCGCTGGCGACCGGGGCGGCTCTCGCCCAGGCACCAAGCTATCTGACGCCGCATCGGGACATGAGCCCGGGCGACGTCACGGTTACGTTTGGCGGCAAGACCTATGTCAACCACGGGCTGGTGGCCGTCGGCCGCGTTCCCGCCGCGACGCGGGACTTCAACGGCGACACGCTAGGCTCTTTTTCCAGCATGGCGCTGGATGTCAAGCAGTGGAAGAAGAACGCCGACGGTTCCTATTCGGGCGTCATCCAGACCCTGCCGGACCGCGGCCCCAACGACGTCGGCTCGGTCAAGGGCACGACGGACTACGCCAACCGCGTCCACATCCACGACGTCACCCTGTATGAAGGCAAGGGCTTGGTCATCGTCCCGACCGGCGGCTTCCTGCTGAAGGACCAGACTGGCCAGCCGTTCACCGGCAAGGACCCCGGCGACAACGTCATCGTCCGCGACGGTATACACTATCCGTCGCCCGCCAGCGGCGAGGGTGCGGGCAAGATCAGCCTCGACAGCGAGGGCATGGCCTATCTGCCGGACGGGAGTTTCTACGTCTCGGACGAGTACGCCGCGGGCCTTTATCTGTTCGACAAGACCGGCCTGCAGATCGGCGCGATCGAGACGGTTCCGGCGCTGAAGCCGATCACCAACGGCGTGCTGAACTTCAACGCCGAAAAGCCGCCGACCACCGGTCGCCGCAACAACCAAGGCCTGGAGGCGGTGGCGGTCAGCCCCGACGGGACGCGCCTGATCACCATCCTGCAGAGCGCCACGATCCAGGACTCCGGCGAAGGCAAGGCCACGCGCAACAACACGCGGATCCTGGTCTACGATATCTCGAAGACCCGCACGCCCAAGACGCCGATCGGCGACTACGTGCTGCAACTGCCCGTCGTCCGTGAGAATGGCGATGGCGGGCCGGCTAATGGCACGGCGGCGCAGTCCGAGATGCTGGCCCTGAGCGGCGATCGCTTCCTGGTGCTGTCGCGCGACAGCAATGGTCGAGGCCGCGAGGACGGACGAGGGACGGTGTTCAAGTCGATCCTGCTGGTGGATGTGTCGGCCGCGACCAACCTGGCGGGCGCGCCCTATGACCAGGACGTCAAGCCGGTGGCCAAGGACGGCGTCCTGAACGCCAATATCAAGCCGGCCGCCCAGGCCGAGCTGGTCAACATCCTCAACCCAGTGCAACTCGCCCGGTTCGGCCAGAACCTGGACACCAAGCCTTCGACCCCGACCAGCCTGCCCGAAAAGCTGGAGGCCATGGCCCTGGCGCCGGCGTTGGATCCGGCCGCGCCGCGAGACGTCTTCCTGTTCGTCGGCAGCGACAACGACTTCCAGACCGCGAAAGGCCGCGTCAACGGCGTCGACTTCGACGCGTCGCTGAAGGGCGAAGGCGGGGTCGGCGACAACGACAGCCTGATCCTCGTCTACCGCCTGACGCTGCCCAACTGACGCACGACGCTTGACCCTCCCGCCAGGCGCGCCTACGCGGGAGGGGAAGGCATGGAGGCCGCAAGGCCTCCGGGAACGCGGTGACAATCCGCGGCTGCCCCCGCAACTGTGATCGTCCGTCGATCGTCGCGGCACACGCCACTGGGAGAGATCCTGGGAAGGCGCCGCGACAGGAGGGCGTAAGCCAGGAGACCGGCCTTCGTCACATCAACGCTTGCCGGCGGGGTGTCCGGCGAAGGACGGACGATGAACGAAGCACCGCTGGACGAGGCTGAAAAGAACGCGCGTCATAACGCCAGGATGAAGGCCATCCAGGCGGCTCGGGCCAAGCTGATGGCCGAGAAGAACATCGAGAAGGGATTGCTCATCGTCCACACCGGGGCGGGCAAGGGCAAGACGACGGCGGCCTTGGGCATGGCCTGCCGCGCCATCGGGCACGGCCATCGGGTCAGCATCATCCAGTTCATCAAGGGCGCGATGACCACCGGCGAAAAGGTGGTGTTCGACGCCTTCGCCGATCAGGTCGAGTTTCGGCCGATGGGCGAGGGCTTCACCTGGGACACCCAGGACCGCGCCCGCGACATCGCCGTGGCCCGCGAGGCCTGGGAGGTTATCAAGGCCCGCATCCTCGATCCCGACGACTGGGACATGGTCATCGCCGACGAACTGAACATCATCCTGCGCTACGACTACCTGCCGCTGGCCGAGGTGCTGGAGGTCGTGACCGCGCGGCCAGAGGGCAAGCACGTGGTGATCACCGGCCGCAACGCGCCGGACGCGCTGATCGAGGCCGCCGACCTCGTCACCGAGATGGCCCAGGTCAAGCACCCGTTCCGCGCCGGCGTGAAGGCTCAGGCGGGGATCGAGTTTTGAGCGTCCTGCGCGAGGCCGAGGACGGCCCGGCGGTGGTGGTCTGCAACACCTGCCGCGTCTCCGCCGAGGCGCGCGAGACGCCCGATGGCGCGCGAGGCGGGGCGCTGCTCGCCGCCGCCCTGCGCGAGGCGGCGGCGGGTACGGGCGTGGCGGTGCAGGAGATGCCGTGCCTGTTCAACTGCGGCCAGCACTGCTCGATCCATCTGCGAGCGCCGGGCAAGATCGGCTATGTCCTGGGCCGGTTCGAACCGACGGCGGAGGCCGCGCGGGCGATCATCGACTACGCCGTGGCCTATGCCGCCAGCGACGAGGGCGTGGTGCCCTACCGTCAGTGGCCAGAGGGCGTGAAGGGCCACTTCATCGTCCGCGTGCCGCCGGCGGGGAAGCTCGTGGCGGATTAGGTCAGTCCCTCCACGGCCGCCCGCTCGACCGGCCATTGATCGAAGGGCGTCACGATCTGCTGGGCCGTTGCTTCGGCGATCAGCATTCCATCCTTGCGGCGGAATTCAGCTCGCGCGGTGATCAGCCGCCGCGTCTGGGCCACCACCCGGGCCTCTATGGCCAGCGGACCGTCACGCCCGACCTTCAGGAAGTTCATCTGCAGGTTCACTGTCCGATACAGCTGGTCGCCGGGCACGACGGTCATGGCCGCGAAGGCAAGGATCTGATCCGCCAGCGCCGCCAGATAGCCGCCGAAAAGCGAGCCATCCGCCGTGGCCAGTTCCGGGACGGGTCGCCACGTCTTTCGCACCCAGCCTTCTCCCCAATCGTCGATCAGGCCCAGTCGAAGGGTCTCGACGATCGGGGGCGGGTTCGCCGTTCCCGCCTTCAGCGCGTCGAGCCGGTCGGTCGCCCAGGTCATGCCATGCCTCCATGAAGTCGCCGGGGAAGGCTAGGGGAGACGCCCGCGCTCTGTTACTCGACTTTCCTAGGGACGGAGGGCCGCGATGAGCGCCGTTGAAAACATGCGGAAAATGCCGCGTCAAAGCCGCGCGCGGGACACCGTCGAGGTCGTGCTGGAGGCGGCGGCTCAGGTTCTGGAGATGTCCGGCGAGGCTGGGTTCAACACCAACGCCGTCGCCGAGCGGGCAGGGGTCAGCATCGGCGCCCTCTATCGCTATTTCCCCGACAAGGCCGCCATCCTGCGCGCTCTGGCCCTACGCGAGACCGAGGCGCATCGCGATGCTGTCTTGGCGGTGGTCGAAGGCGAGCGGGGCGAGGTCGCCAGGGATCGCGCCATCATCAGGACCTTCGTCGGCGCCTTCGCTGGGCGGACGAGAGCCCGGCGGATCGCCGTCTCGGCGCTGTTGGCGCGGGCTGACCACGCCGAACTGGCTGAGCGCTTCGCGGCGGCGGAGGCGGGCCTGACCGACGCCCAGGGACGTTCTCTGACCCGCGTCCAGGCTTTCGTTCTCTCGCGCGCGGTGCATGGCGCCATGCGAGCCGCCGTGCTGGAGGGCGTCGATTTCCTCGAGAGCCAGGCGCTCGAGGACGAACTGGTGCGGCTCAGCCGCGCCTACCTCGCCGCGCTCTAATCCAAGGGCTCTAAATCAAATACCTAGAGCGTGACTCGCGCCGAAACCGGTTCCCACTTTCGGCGTCACGCTCTAGGGGCGCGGCGCGGTCGGGCTAGCGGGCGCGGATGGAGCCGGCGGGGGCTGGGGAACGCCGCTGTTTGGCGCGGCGTCCGGCGTCGGCGGCGTCGGGATCGCCGCGCCGCCTGGAAGCTCGCCGTCCTCGGGGCCAAGGCCCAGGTCCGCCAGAGGGTCCTCGACCGGCGCGACGGGAGCCGGGCGATTCAGGGCGGCCAGCATGAAGGCCTTCCAGATCTTGGCCGGTTCGCCGCCGCCGACCACGCCGTTCATAGGGCTGTTGTCGTCGTTGCCGACCCAGACGCCGACCACCAGGTCGTCGACGTAACCGACGAACAGGGCGTCGTGATAGTTCTGGGTGGTGCCCGTCTTGCCGAACGCGCCGTCGATGGCGGCTTCCAGACCGGTGCCGCGGTGGGTGGCCGAGCGCAACAGGTCGCGCATTCCGGTCAGCACCTTGGGGTCATAGGCCGTGGTCTTCGGCGCCTTGAAGGTGTCCAGGGCGTGCGGGACGATCGGATACTGGCCCGCGGCGATCGAGGCGTAGGCGGCCGTCAGGCGCGTCAGGCTCATCGGACCGGTGCCCAGCGCCATGGTCAGGTCGGTCGGGATCTCCTCGGTCACGCCCAGGGCGCGGGCGACCTTGATCACCTTGGCGGGACCAAGGTCGTGGGCCAGGCGGACGGCGGCCACGTTCGACGAGGCGGCGAAGGCGGTGATCAGCGGCACTTCGCGGCCGTGATACTTGCCCTCGTGGTTCTTGGGCATGTAGCCGCTGACCTCGACCGGGGTGTCCAAGATCGGGCTGGTCGTGGTCATGCCCGACTGCAGGGCGGCTAGATAGACGAACAGCTTGAAGGACGAACCCGGCTGGCGCGCGCCGTCGGCGCGGTTGAACTGGCTCTTGCCGTAGTCGCGACCGCCGACCATCGCCACGACGCGCCCGTCCTTGCGCATCGCCACCAGGGCGCCCTGGGTGATGTTCAGCACCTTGCCGTCGCGCTGGATGAAGTCGTTCAGGATCCGCTCGGCCTTTTCCTGCATCTTCGGGTCGAGGGTGGTCTTGACGATGGTCTCGCCGTAGCGGGCGCCGATCGCGGCGCGGGCCTGGGGCAAGGCCCAGTCGGCGAAGTAGGAACCGGTGGGCAGCTTGTCGTCTTCCGAGATCGGCGAGACATCGTCAACGGCGGCGGCCTGGGCCTGGGTGATGGTTCCGGTCTCGACCATGGCGGCCAGCACCACGCGCATCCGCTCGCGCGCGCCCTCCAGGTTGGCGGTCGGGGCCAGGCGGGAGGGCGCCTTGACCAAGCCGGCCAGCATGGCGGCCTCGCCGATCGAGAGCTGTTCTGGAGGCTTGCCGAAATAGTGGCGGGCCGCGGCGCGCAGGCCAAAGGCGCCGTCGCCGAAATAGACCGATGACAGATAGCGAGACAGGATCTCGGTCTTGCTGAGGCGGGCCTCCAGATAGACCGCGATCAGGGCCTCCTGGGCTTTGCGGCGCAGGTTGCGGTCGCTGGACAGGAAGGCGTTCTTGGCTAGCTGCTGGGTGATGGTCGAGCCGCCTTCCGACACGCCGCCAGCCTTGGCGTTTTTGCCGAGCGCGCGGGCGATGGCCTTCGGGTCGACGCCCATGTGGCTGTAGAAGCGGCGGTCCTCGATGGCGATGAAGGCGCCGGGCACGTAGGCCGGCAGCTTCGTAGCGTCGATCGGGGCGTCCTTCAGCGCGCCGCGCTTGGCGATCGGCGAGCCGTCCTCGGCCACCAGCACGATGGCCGAATTGTTCAGCGGCTCCAGCGCCCGGCTCAGCGGCAACGACCAGAACAGCGAGGCGATCAGCACGACGACCAGCGCTATGGCGACGGCAGGCGCGATTAGCCAGGCGGGCTGTTTCCAGAACGGCTTCTTGGCAGGCTTGGCGGTCTCGGTCGGTTCGGCCGGCGAGAGCGCGGCTTCGGGGACCGTCTCGACCGCTTCGGGGAGCTCGACCTCGGCTTCGACGGGCGGCGCGTCTTGGACCAGCGCCTCGGGCTCGGGCGCGTCGGACGCTGGGGGCGAGACCGCTTCGACCTCGGCGTCTGGCGCGTCGGCGGGAGCGGGGACGACGGTCGGCTTGGCGGCGCGCGGCTTGCGCGGGCGCTTGGGCGCGGGTGTTTCGGCTGCCTTGGCGTCTGGGGCGGGCTCGGCGCCCTCCGCAACGGGCGGAGCGACCTTGGGCTTTCGGGGCTTGCGAGGCTTGGGCGCCGGCTCCGGCGCTTCAGGTTGGCCGTCGTTGGGATCGTTCGGATCGGACATGGGCGGGCGCTCACTTCGGGCGCAGGCCCTACTGACCGTTGGGCTCATACCACAAGGCTTTGGCAAGCCAAGGGCGCGGAGCGGGAAGTTTTTCCGCGCGCGCCCCTTGAACGGCGTTATGTCGACCCCAAGTGGACAGGCGTGAGGCCAGGGGCCTCTGCCCCTCCCGGGGGCGTTTCCTCCCCAACTTGCTCAGCCCGGCCGATCGCCGGGCTTTTTCTTTGCCCGATACGCCGCAAGACGAGTCTGGGGTTTAACGGTGACTTTCAATCGCATGACGGCAAGGCGCTCCCATCGAACGCTCGCGACCGGGGGCGGCTGGATGGCGGCCCGCGTCGGCTCAGTCCGCGTGTTCACCGAATGGGTGCCGTCCGCCGTGCTTGGGCAAGCCAATCGGCCGTCATCGTCAGGGCATCGAACACTCCAAGGGCGCGGTGATCGCCGGTGCGGCTGATCATTGGCCTTCCGCCGCGGCGGCGTTCATCACGTCTCACGCTGAAAAATGTCATCGCGGTAGCGCGTGATCGCAAGGAGCGACTTTCCAAACAGCGTTCGATAAGCGATGTTCGCCCTTAGGGGGAAGGATTGATATATTCAATCCACGGATGTCTCTGTTCCGCGCCGGCCGCGCTGGACGGCGGCCCAATGAGTGTCGTTCGCGTCCCGTATTTCGTCCGATCCGGAAAGGCCAAACGCCATGAACCGACGTCATGCCTATGTCCTGGGCGTCGCCGCGATCGCCCTGCTGGCCGCGGCCTCCGCCCAGGCCGCCGAGAAGAAGGCCGAGGCGTCGCCCAAACCCGATCCGGCCGCCGTCAACCGCAGCTTCGCCAACCCGTTGGCCGCGCGGCCCGAGGTCGAGAAACAGAACCCTCCGCGTCTGAGCGTCATGGCGCAGCCCACCCTGGTGGAAAGCGCTTTGCAGGCCGGCGATAGCTATGTCGATCCCCGCGACACGATCCGATATCGCTTTTCGATCGAGTTCACCGACGGCCAGATCTACAACCCCTGGACCCTTTCCAACGACAAGGTGCGCCTGCGCTCCTATCGCGGAAGCCAGATCGATCCCAACACGCCGTTCCTGGCCCCGACCATCACCATGCGGCCTGGCCAGACGGTGCGCATCAGCCTGAAGAACAACCTTTATGACGTTGGCCCGGATGGCAAAAAGCTGCCCCCGGGGCCGTGCAAGCATGACGAGGTCAATGTCCCGCACTGCTTCAACGAGACCAATCTACACTCGCACGGCTTGTGGGTCTCCCCGACCGGTAACAGCGACAATGTGCTGATCTCGATCAATCCGGGCGTGACGTTCGACTACGAGTACAACGTCCCGGCCGATCACCCGGCGGGCACCTTCTGGTACCACCCGCACAAGCACGGCTCGACCGCGCTGCAGGTGTCCAGCGGCATGGACGGGGCGCTGATCATCAAGGACGATCGCGTGCCGACCGCCACGACGCCGGGCGATCTCGACATCCTGCTGACCGACGAGGCCAACCGCGCTATCGCCGACAAGGTGCTGCTGTTCCAGCAGGTTCAGTATGCCTGCTTCGACGACAAGAGCCAGATCGAGACCAATGGCGGCAAGCAGCCCTGGGTGTGCAAGCCCGGTCAGGTGGGCGAGATCCGCAACTACAGCCAGCAGTTCTCGCCGCAGTCGACCTGGCAGAATTCCGGTCGGTTCACCTCGATCAATGGCGTCGTGCAGCCGGCGATCACGGGCCTGAAGGCTGGACGCTTCGAGCGCTGGCGGCTTGTCCACGGCGGCGTGCGCGAGGCGGTGTTCTTCACGATCTATCCGCAAAAGGCCGGAGCGCCTGATTTCAGAAAGGTTCCGGCCGCCGACCAGGCGGCGTGGATGAATAAGTACTGCGACGCGACCAAGCCCGTGCCGCTGTGGGAGGTGGCGCTGGACGGTCTGACCCGTTCGGACGCGCGCAAGGCCGGGATCAGCCATCTGGAGCCGGGCTATCGGGCCGATCTGGTGGTCAACTTCCCCGCGGCGGGGGCCTATTGCGTGGTGGACGCCGCGTCATCGGCCGGCAGCAGTCCCACGCAACAGGCTGAAAATGCGCGCATCCTCGCCATCGCCCAGGTGGACGACGATCCGTCGACCAAGGGCGTGGACACCGAGGCGGCTCTGAAGGCCATGATGGTCGCGGCGGCGAAGCGCAATATTCCCGCGGGGACCGTCCAGGATCAGGTGGTGGCCGACCTGAACAGTGGGCTCAAGCTCTCCAAGTTCGTCTGGCACAAGACCATCGACCAGACCGAACTGACCGCGCCGCCGCAGGAACTGGTGTTCAATATCGACGTCAACGCCAAGCCGACCAAGTTCGAGGTCAACGGTCAGCCCTATGACCCCGGCCGCATCGACCGGCCGCTGATCCTGGGGGACGTCCAGGAATGGCATCTGACCTCGGCCTTCGTCGGCCACCCGTTCCACATCCACGTCAATCCGTTCCAGATCGTCTCGGTGAAGAACAAGGCCGGTTTCGACGTCACCAATCCGATCGACAAGGCCAATTACGATCCCGACTATGACGGTGTGATCGGCCAGTGGAAGGACACGCTGTTCGTCAAGCAGGACTACCACATCGTCACCCGCACCCGTTACGAGCGCTACATCGGCGAGTTCGTCCTGCACTGCCACATCCTGGACCACGAGGATCAGGGCATGATGCAGAACGTCTTGATCGGCGTGCCGGACGGCTATGGCGGCATCGCCACGGCCCATGGTCCCGCGGAGCATCACCACTAGATGCATTTTCCGATAGGTGTGAAACGGCTATCGGATCGAAAAATTCTCTAAACTCTTGATTTGCAGACCTTTTCTCCGATCTGATTGGATCAATCGGATCGGAAGGGGCTCCAGGGAGGCGCCGGTGGCGGAGGACGCGAAGCCCGAGGCTGGAGGAGGCGCTGAAGCGGCGGCGCTACCCCCCGAGCCGCCGAAAGGCGCCCGGCAGGCCGTGGTGCTGATCCACGGCATGGGCGAGCAGATCCCGATGGAGACGCTGAAGAGCTTCGTCCAGACGATCTGGAAAACCGACGATGCAGTGGTGTTCGAGGACGCCAAGGGCCGGAAGTACGACGGCATTTGGAGCAAGCCCGACGTTCGCACCGGTTCTCTGGAGCTCCGCCGCTTCACGACCCAGAGAAGCCGCGACAGTCGGGCGTTTCCCGATGGGGTTCAGACGGACTTCTATGAGCTCTATTGGGCGGACCTGACCGCGGGATCGACTTGGGAGCAGTTCACGGGCTGGGTGCGGGGCCTGCTGTTTCGCACGTGGTCGACCACGCCAAGGGACGTGCGACTGGCCTGGCTTGGCCTGTGGGGGCTGACCATCGTCTTCCTGCTGCTGGGGGCGGTCGGTCTTGTGCCCGACGCGCGGTGGCGCGCATGGTTTCCGGATCTTCCCCAGAAATGGGCGCTGGCGGCCGCGGCGGCCATTCCGGTCGCCTTGCAGATGTTCGCGCGCAAGACCTTCGGCCGGGTGGTTCGCTATACCCGCGCCGACCCGGACAACATCGCCGCGCGGGCGGCCGTGCGGGAGCGCGGGCTCAAGCTTTTGCGGGCGCTGCACGCCAATGACGACTATGCGCGCGTGGTCGTCGTCGGGCATAGCCTGGGAACGATCCTGGCCTATGACCTCGTCGGCTATTTCTGGGCCGAGCAGGCGCGCGCTCGCCGCGTCACGGTCGGCTCCACGGCGTTCGAGGCCCTCGCGCGGGTCGAGGAAACCGGCGCGGACCTGTCGGAGCACAAGGATGATCCCGTCCGGCGAGCGGTGTTCATCGCCGCCCAGACCGATCTGAGGCGCGCGCTCGTCGCGCGAAGCGGCCCGGGCTCGGAGCCCGACGCGCGCTGGCTGATCAGCGACCTGGTCACCCTGGGCAGCCCGCTCACCCATGCCGAGTTCCTGTTGGCCAAGGGGAAGGGGGACCTGCGGCGGCGGCAGCGGGAGCGGGAGATGCCGACCTCTCCGCCCGAACGCGAGACCCTGTCCGTCTCCGCGTCCCGGAAGGCGGGGGCCGTGGGGCTGAACCGTCCGACCCACATCGTCTATCAGCCCGACCCCAGGGGCGCGCCCGACCTCTGGAGCTTGCACCACGCCGCGCCGTTCGCGGTGGTGCGCTGGACCAATGTCCATGATCCGGCCCATTGGGTGGTGATGGGGGACCAGATCAGCGGTCCGCTGCGCGAAGCGTTCGGACCGGGCGTCGTCGACATCGACCTCTCGACTAAGGGCAAGCTGGCCGGCTTTACACACACCCGCTACTGGGACGCCGACACGGGCGAGCGTCTGATCGCGGTCCGGCGCGCCGTCAATCTGCTGGACGATTAGCGCTTCAGACTCTCGGCCGAGAAACCGCCGCCGAGCGCTCGCACCAGATCGACGCTGGCTTGCAGGCGGCGGGTCTCCAGCGACAGGGCCGCGCGTTGAGCCTGAAGCGTCGCGGTCTGGGCGGTGACGACCTCCAGATAGCTGGCCGCGCCCTGGCGATAACGGGTTAGGGCCAAGGTCTCGGTGCGCTGGGCGGAGTCGACGGCGTCTGTCTGATCCTTAGCCTCCTCGGCGAGGCGATTGGAGAGGGCCAGTTGATCCTCGACGTTCTGGAACGCGCCCAGCACGACGCCGCGATAGTTGGCGGCGGCCTGGTCGAACGCGGCGCGGGCCGCGATGACGCCGGCCTTGCGACGGCCGCCGTCGAAGATCGGGCCGGCCAACTGCGGGGCGATCATCCAGTAGGTATTCGGCGAGGCGAGCAGGGCCACCTTGCCGGCCGATTGCCAGCCCGCCGCGCCGCCCAGGGTCAGGGCTGGGAAGCGGGCGGCCTGGGCCACGCCGACCTGAGCATTGGCGGCGGCCGCCCGGCGCTCGGCGGCGGCGATGTCTGGGCGGCGCTGCAGCAGGGCCGAGGGCAGGGTGACGGGTATCGTCGGCGGCTTCAGGCGTGTCGCCAGGGGCGGCAGGTTGAAACTCGAGGCGGGCTCGCCCACCAAGACGGCGATGGCGTGCTCGTAGAGCGCCCGCTGGGCCGCGACATCCGAGATCTGAGCCTTGGCGGTCGAGAGCTGGTTCTGGGCCCGGCCGACGTCCAGTCCCGAAGACGCGCCGCCGTCGTGGCGGATGGTGGTGAGTTTCAAAGCCCGATCGTAGGCGTCGGCCGTGTCGGCCAACAGCTTCGACTGCGCGTCGAGTCCTCGGAGCGCCAGATAGGCGTCGGCCAACTGGGCTTGAAGGCTCAGGCGGACATTGGCCAGGTCGGCGTCGCTGGCCTGGGCCTGGTCGCGCGCCGCCCGGGCCTGGGCGCGGACGCGGCCCCAAAGGTCCAGCTCGTAGGACGTGCTGGCCCCGAGCTGAATATTTGAATAGTCGTCCGGACCGCCCACGCGCAGCGGCGTGTTGTCCGAGCGGTGGTAGCGCGCGCCGGTCCCCGCGCCCGTGATCTCGGGCAGGAACGCGGCCCTGGCCTGGGCGGCCAGCGCGTCGGCCTGGTCGTGGGCGGCGACGGCGGCGGCCAGGGTGGCGTTGGCCTTTTCGGCGCGCGCCTCCAGGTCGTCCAGAACCGGATCGCCATAGGCGCTCCACCAGGCGCCGCGCGGTTCGGCGTCGGCGGGCGCGGCCGGAGTCCAGGGGCCGATCTCCTTGAAGGCGGCCGGCGTCTCCACCTTCGGGGGGGCGTAGGCCGGCGCGGCGGCGCAGGCGCCGAGCGTCAGGCACGCCAGGATCGCCGCGATCGCGGTCTCAGCCCTTGGCATTCGCCGCGCCTCCCTTGGCGGGCGCGCTGGTCACGCGCACCAGATCGCCGTCGGCCAGGGACTCGGGCGGGTTGTTGACCACCTTGTCGCCCGCCTGGACGCCCGCGCCGATCTCGATCTCGGTCCCGAGATCGCGCTGGATCTTTACCGGCCGCAGGTGGACGTGGCTGTCGGGGCCGACCACGGCGACCGCCGGAGTGTCGTGCAGGTACATCAGCGCGGTCGCCGGCAAGGTGGTTGCCATCGGGGCGGAGGGCAGCTTGAAGGCGACCTGGGCGTAGCCGCCGGGCTTCAGCTTGCCGTCGGGATTGTCCAGCTGCAGCTCGACCAGCATGGCGCCGTTGGCGGCCACGGCCTGGGCGTCGTTGACGACCACGGCCTTGAAGGTCTGGCCGGGATATTCCGGCAGCGACAGAGCGGCGGTCAGGCCGCGACGGATCAGCGCCGAATTGTTCTGCGGCACGCTGACATAGACGCGAAGCTTCTTCTGGTCGGCCACCGTGAACAGCGCCGTGTCGGCCGCCCCGCCGACCGAGATCAGTTGGCCGATATCGGTGTTGCGGGCCGTGACCACGCCGTCGAATGGCGCGGTGATCCGCTTGAACGACTGCTGGGCCAACAGGCGGTCAAGGTCCGCGCGCGCGGCGTTGACGGCCGAGTTGCGGGCGGCCAAGTCGCCCATTTTCTCGTCGGCTTCCTGGCGCGAGACGGCGTCCTGGGCGACCAGGCCCTCCCAGCGCTTGGCCGTGATCGACGACAGGCGCTGGTTGGCCTGGGCGGTGGCCAGGTTGGCGCGGGCTTGCAGGACCTGCTGGTCGAGGTCCGGCGTGTCGATCTCGGCCAGCAGCTGGCCCGCCTTCACCGGCGCGCCGAGATCGACGTACCAGCGCTTCAGATAGCCGCTGACGCGGGCGTGGATCGGGGCGTTGTAGAAGGCCTGCAACTGGCCGGGCAGGACGAGATCCCGCGCGCCGCCGCCCTTCACCGGGGCCAGGCCGACGGTCGGGATGGCCTGGGCTCGGTTCCAAGCCTTCAGCGACTGGTCGGCCTGGACGCGGGTGACGACGCCCGCGGCGACGACCGCGACGGCTACGCAGGCCGCGCCGGCGCCGATCAGCTTGAGACGGCGGGACGGCTTGGGAGTCGAGACGGAAGCGGTCTCAGGCATGGGACTCTCCGAGGAGCGGGCCGTCCGTGTTCGGAGCGGGCGCGCTGTGCACGGCCTTGCGCCCGTGGGCGAGGCGGAAAACGACGGGAACGAAGAACAGGGTGGCGATGGTGGCGCAGATCAGCCCGCCGATGACGGCCCGGCCCAGCGGCGCGTTCTGTTCGCCGCCTTCGCCCAGGCCCAGCGCCATGGGCGCCATGCCGATGATCATGGCCAGGGCCGTCATCAGCACTGGGCGGAAACGCGTGAACCCGGCCTCGATCGCCGCTTGCAGCGGGTCGCCGGTGGCGTCCAGCCGTTCGCGGGCGAAGCTGATCACCAGGATCGAATTGGCCGTGGCCACGCCCATGCACATGATGGCGCCGGTCAGGGCGGGCACCGATAGGGGCGTGCCGGTGGCGAACAGCATCCAGACGATGCCGGCCAGGGCGGCGGGCAGGGCGGTGATGATCACGAACGGGTCCAGCCATGATTGGAAGTTCACGACGATCAGCAGGTAGATCAGCACGATCGCCGCGATCAGGCCGAAGATCAGGCCCGAGAACGCGGTGTTCATGGTCACCATCTGGCCGCGCAGGTTCACCGTCGCGCCCTTCGGACGCTCGGCGGCCAGGTCCTTGAGCACCTTTTCGATGTCGGCGCTGACCGCGCCCAGGTCGCGGCCCTGGGTCGTGGCGTAGATGTCGAGCACCGGCTGGATGTCATAGTGGCTCACCACGGCCGGCGCGCTATCGCGTCGGATCACGCCCAGGCCGCCCAGGATCTGGGTGTCCTTGCCGGCGCCCGTGATGGGGATGTTCTCCAGGTCCGCCAGCGAGTTCATCCGGTATTCCGGCACCTGGGCGACGATCGGATAGGACACGCCGTTCTTGGGGTTCAGCCAGAAGGTCGGCGAGACCTGCGAACTGCCGGCCAGGGAGGCCACGACGCTATTGGTCACGTCGCGCTCGTTCAGGCCCAACTGCGCCATGCGCGAGCGGTCGACGTCGACGCGAAGCTGCGGCGCGCCGGCGGGCTGCTGAAGACGCAGGTCCGCCAGGCCCTGGATGCCGCGCAGGCGGCGCATGATCTTCTCGGCATAGGCGCGGTTGGCCTGGGCGTTCGGCCCCGCGATCTGGAGATCGATCGGCGCCGGGGCGCCGAAGTTCAGGATCTGGCTGATGATGTCGGCCGGCAGGAACGAGAAGGTCGTCCCGGGGAACTGGCGCGGCAGTTCCTCGCGCAGGCGCTTGACGTAGGCGGCGGTCGGGTGGTGCTCGGGCTTGAGGCTGACGAAGATGTCGCCGTCCTGCGGTCCGATCAGGCCCGAGTTGCTGTAGACCATGTTGATGGCGCTGTTCGGGATGCCGATGTTGTCGACCATCGAGTTCAGCTCGTCGGGCGGCACGACTTGGCGGATCGCGTCCTGCACGCGACCGAACAGCAGCGAGGCGTCGTCCAGGCGCGTGCCCACGGGCGCGCGGACGTGCAGGGTGATCTGGCCCGCGTCCACCGATGGGAAGAAATTGCGGCCCAGCATCGGAACCAGGGCGAACGACACCACGATGATGGCCAGGAAGCCGAGGATGAACACGCGACTGGAGCCCAGCGCCATCCGCAGCAAGTCGCGATAGCCTTCGCGCACCTGGCCGAAGCTGGTTTCGAAAGCGCGTTGGAAGCGGACCAGCGGATTACGCGACGGCGCGCCGGCGTGACCGTGCTCGGCCTCGTGCTCGTAGTCCAGGCGCTCGGGCGTATGGGGCTTGAGCAGATACATCGCCAGGGTCGGGACCAGGGTCCGCGACAGGATGAACGACGCGATCATCGCGAAGACCACAGCCTCGGCCATCGGCACGAACAGGAAGCCGGCCACGCCCTTCAGCATGAACATCGGCACGAAAACGATGCAGATGCAGAGCAGCGAGACGAAGGCGGGGACGACGATCTGCTGGGCGCCGTCCAGAATGGAAGTGCGGACGTCCTTGCCGTGCTCCAGGTGCCAGTTGATGTTCTCGATCGTCACCGTGGCGTCGTCGACCAGGATGCCGACGGCCAGGGCCAAGCCGCCCAGGGTCATGATGTTCATCGTCTGACCGATGGCGGTCAGGGCGGCGATGGCCGCCAAAATGGCCAGTGGGATCGAGACGGCGATGATCACGGTCGAGCGCCAGCTGCCCAGGAACAGCAGGATCATCAGGCTGGTCAGGGCCGCGGCGATGACGCCTTCCCGCACGACGCCCGAGATCGCGCCCTTCACGAACAGCGACTGGTCGTTCAGCGGGGTGATCTTGAATTCGTCGGGCAGGGTTTCCTTGATGCCCGGCAGGCGGTCCTTGATGCCCTGCACGATGGCCAGGGTCGAGGCCGAGCCGTTCTTCAGGATCGTCGACAGCACCGCGCGCTGCCCATCGACGTGAACGACGTTGGTCTGGGGCGGGGCGCCGTCGCGAACGGTGGCGACGTCGCGGATATAGACCGTGGCGCCGCTGGCGACCTTGATCGGCAGATTGTTGAGCTCCTCGATCGTCTGGGCCGCGTCGTTGAGTTGGACGTTGTACTGGAACGTGCCGATCTTGACCGTGCCAGCGGGCAGGATCTGGTTCTGGGCGGCGATGGCGTTGGAGACGTCCTGCGCCGAAAGGCCCTTCGACTGCAGCGCCACGGGGTCCAGGTCGATCTGGATCTGGCGCACCTTGCCGCCATAGGGATAGGGGATCGCCGCCCCCGGAACGCTGATCAGGCCGGGCCGCACGACGGTCTGCGACAGGTCGAACAGCTTCTGTTCCGACAGGCCCTTCCCCGACTGGGCCAACTGCAGGATCGGCACCGTGGCGGCGCTGTAGTTGATGATCAGCGGTGGGGTCGTGCCAGCGGGCATCTGCTTGACCGCGGTCTGGGAGATCGAGGTCACCTGGGCCGTCGCCGTGCGGATGTCGACGCCGGGCTGGAAGTAGATCTTCACGACGCCGATGCCGGGCAGCGACTGGCTTTCGATGTGGTCGATGTCGTTGACCGTCGTCGACAGCACCCGCTCATAGGGTGTGACGATGCGGCCGGCCATTTCGTTCGGCGACAGGCCGGCGTACTGCCAGGCCACCCCGATGACGGGCACCTTGATCTCGGGGAAGATGTCGGTCGGAGCGCCAAGGGCGGCCAGCACGCCGAAGATCGTGATCAGCAGCGCCATGACGATGAACGTATAGGGGCGCTGCAGGGCGATACGGACGAGAGCGTTCAAAGCGGACCGGCTCCGATTTCCGGAAAACTGCCCGCGCGACGACGCGGGGGGGGAATGGGGCGTCGTCGGCGCGGGCGACGCTTCTGGTGGGGGAAGAGGCGTCTGGCTTGGCTGATGCGCCGCTTCGCCTAAACCGGACGCGTCGGCTGGATGAAAATTCTTTTAGTCAGATTTCGAGGCGATAGCCGTGGCCGCGCACCGTGGACAGCAGGGGCGCGCCCAGGCTTTGGGAGAGCTTGCGACGAAGACGGGCGATGGCGCTACGGACTTGGTCTGGGTGCGGATCATCCTGCTCGCCCCAGACGTCGCGGAGCAGGCGTTCGGCCTCGATAATCTCGCCGGCGCGGGCGGCCATGTAGTCGAGCAGGCGATACTCGCCGCTGGTCAGGACAAGGCTCCGACCCGCCAGCCGCGCGGCGCGCAGGGCGGGGTCCAGCGCGAGTCGAGGGCGAGCGCCGCTCGCGGACGTCTCCGCGGTGGACGGGTGCGGCGTCAGGCGGACCAGCGCGGCGAGGCGGGCCTCGAACTCTCTGAAGTGAACGGGCCGGACAAAGCAGGCGTCGGCGCCCTCGCGCAGGGCGCGGGCGCGCTCGGCCGATCGCGCCTCGTCCAGCACAAGGGCAAGGGCGGCGGGCGCGGCGGCGCTCGCCAGCCGGCCTAGCGGCGCGTGGGCCAGATCCTGGGCTTCCAGCACCACGGCGTCGAACACGGCTTCGGCGCATAGCAGAAGGGCCTCGGCCTCGTCGGACGCCGTCTCGACCACATGGCCGGCTTCGACCAGCGCGCGGGCCAGGTAGTCGTCGCGCCGACGCGGGCTCAGGTGCAGCACCCGCACGCCTCAGGCCTCCAAACGGCGTGGCCAGCAGTCCAGGGACACCACCAGGCCCGGCTTGGCGTCGCTCAGGGTGAGGGTGAACTGGTGAAGGCGCGCGACCGCCGCGACGATGCTAAGGCCTAGGCCCGAACCTGGCGTATCCAGCGTGCGTCGTCCGCGATGAAAGCGGTTCAGCACCGCGTCGCGCTCCTGCGGATCAACGCCCGGACCGTCGTCGGCGACCTCCAGTCGCGGCCCCTGCGCCAGGGTGATCAGCCGCACGCGCACAGTCCCGCCGGGCGGCGTGAATTTCAGGGCGTTGTCGATCAGATTGCCGACGGCCTCGAACAGCAGGTCGGCGTCGGCTTCGACCATGGGTGCGTCGGGATCCAGCGCGATCGAGAAGGCGACGCCTCGATCCTCGGCCAGGGGTTCGTAGAGCTCGCCGGCATGGGCCAGCACTTCTTGCAGCCGCACCGGCTTGACGCCCGCCCGGCGGTCGCAGCGCTCGATTTCGCCGATGCGCAGCAAGGCGCGGAACCGCGACAGCAGGGCGTCGGTTTCGGCCAGGGCCTGTTCGATCATCGCGGCGTCGGTGGGCGCCAGCGAGGTTTCCTGGCTGACCCGGTAGAGCAGGGCGCGCAGGCGGTTCAGCGGCGTGCGCAGGTCGTGGGCGATGTTGTCGCCGACGCTCTTGACCTCCCACAGCAGCCGCTCGCTCTCGTCCATCATCGCGTTGGCCAGGTTGGCCAGCATGTCGATCTCGTCGCGCCGGGGCGAGACCGGCAGCCGCACGCCCACGGCGCCGCTCAGCGCGGCCTGGCTCGCGACGCGCAGGCTCTCGATCCGCCGCAGCGGCTGGGCGCTGAGCGCGGCGGCGGCGATCAGGCCCAGCCCCAGGATCAGCGCGCCGCTGACCAGTAGGGCCTCGACGATGATCTCGCGCAGGCCGCTCAGCACCTTGGCGTCATGGCCGACGAAGAGTTGCTCGCCCCAGGGCAGGCGCAGCACGACCGCTCGCGCGCCGGGCAGGAAGGCGGGGCCCTTCAGCACGCGCGGCTTGCCGTCCGGAATCATGCCGGCGGGCAAGGCGCGGACGTTGCCGGCGATCCAGACGCCGTCGGCCGAGAACAGGGCATAGTAGGCGATGGCCCGCTCGTCGGCCTTGACCGCCGCCTGCACACGGTCGGGCAGACCATCGGGGCCGGGCTTGGCCAGGGCGTGGGCCTCGCTCAGCACGATGGCGTCGATCTGCCGGGTCATGTAGCCGGCCGTGCGGGCGTAGATCAGGCCCAGAAGCGCCATGACCGCCACGGCGAACACCAGCCCGTGCAGCACGGTCAGTTGAAAGGGCGTCGTGCGCCAGAACCGGCTGTTCAGCGCCATGGCTGTTCGGGAGGGTTCAGCGCGTAGCCAGAGCCGCGGATCGTGTGGATCAAGGTTGGTTGGCCGGGCCGATCGACCTTGCGCCGCAGCCGGCCCATGTGCACGTCGATCAGGTTTGTTCCTGGATCGAAGTGATAGCCCCAGATGGCCTCGAAGATCATGGTCCGGGTCAGGACCTGGCCGCTGTTACGGGCCATGAACTCCAGCAGCTTGAACTCGGTCGGCATCAGCTTGATGTCGACGCCGGCCCTGCGGGCGACGCGGCCTAGCAGGTCGATCTCCAGATCCCCGACCGTCAGCTGGGTCAACGGCGGCGCCGTGGCGCGACGACGCAGCAGCACCTCCAGCCGCGCGGCCAGCTCCTCCGAGGCGAAGGGCTTGGTCAGATAGTCGTCGCCGCCGGCCCGCAGGCCCCGGACCCGCTCGTCGACGTCGCTTAGCGCGCTGACCATCAGCACGGGCGTGTCGACGCCGGTGCTCCGCATCACGGTGACGATGGCCAGGCCGTCGAGGCGCGGCAGCATTCGATCCAGGGTGATGGCGTCGAAGTCGCCACTGACGGCGCGGATGAGGCCATCGCGTCCATCGGCCACCCACTCGACCTCGAAGCCGTGCTGTTCGAGCTCGGTGACGATCTCGCGTCCGGTGGTCGGATCATCCTCGATGGCCAGGATCTTGGGCATTCGCCCTAGATAGATCCATCGGCGAGGCTTGGCGACTCCGCGTCCAGCAGGCGCAGGAAGTTGGCCAGGGTTGGCGGCGTGTCGCCGCGTCGCCAGGCCAGGCCCGTCTCCAGGCGCGGCGCCGCGCCGGCCAGGGGCGCGTAGCGCACGCCGGCCCGCGCCAGATTGCGCAGCGAGGCGGGCACCAGCGCCATCCCCAAGCCGCTGGAGACCAGGCTGATGATGGTCTGCATCTGGATCGCCTCCTGGACGATCCGCGCCGTTCCGCCCAGGGCGGCGTAGTAGCCGGTCACCAGGTCATGGAAGGCCGGCGCCACCTGCTTTGGGAACAGGATCAGCGGCGACGCCAGCACCTCGGCGCGCGTGATCCCGGCGTCGCTGGCGATCCGGCCCTCGTCGATCCAGGCGTTGGGCACGGCGGCGATCAACGCCTCGCTCAGCAGGCGGCGATAGATCAGGCTGGGCGGAAGGGCTCGGTCGGCGGGCGGGATGATGATGCCGGCGTGGCGCTCGCCCGCGACCAGGGCGGGCAGCTGCACGTCGCTGGTGGCCTCGACCAGCTGGATCTCGACCTCGGGATAGGCTTGGGAATAGCGGCGGACCAGAGAGGGCAGGACGCTGTAGTCGGCGGTGCTGACGAACGACAGCGACAGCCGTCCGGTCTGGCCGTCGCGCAGCCGCCGCGCGGTATGGGGCAGGTCATCGATGGCGGCCAGGGCCTCCAGCACGTGTGGCAGCCACTGCTCGCCCAGAGCGGTGAGGCGGACATGGCGCTTGGTGCGGACGAACAGCGGCGCGCCCAGCTCGCGCTCCAGCGCCATGATCGACTGGCTGAGCGGGGGTTGCGTCATGCCCAGCCGCTCGGCCGCCCGGCCGAAGTGCAAGGTCTCGGCCACGGCGGCGAAGTGGCGGAACTGCCTTATGTCCATTTAATATGTATAGCGACCTAATGAGGTCTAAGTAATATATTTTGATCTCGGTCTGAGCCGGCTTAAAAGACCGAAACGTCAAAAACGGAATTTCCCATGCCTCCCTATCGCTCGCGCACCTCCACCCATGGCCGCAACATGGCCGGCGCGCGCGGGCTCTGGCGCGCCACGGGCATGAAGGACGAGGATTTCGGCAAGCCGATCATCGCCGTGGCTAACAGCTTCACCCAGTTCGTGCCCGGCCACGTGCACCTGAAGGACCTGGGCCAACTGGTCGCCCGCGAGATCGAAGCGGCCGGCGGCGTGGCCAAGGAGTTCAACACCATCGCCGTCGACGACGGCATCGCCATGGGCCACGGCGGGATGCTGTATTCGCTGCCCAGCCGTGAGCTGATCGCCGACAGCGTCGAGTACATGGTCAACGCCCACTGCGCCGACGCTCTGGTCTGCATCTCGAACTGCGACAAGATCACGCCTGGGATGCTGATGGCGGCGATGCGGCTCAACATCCCGGTGGTGTTCGTCTCCGGCGGACCGATGGAGGCCGGAAAAGTGCAGGTCAAGGGCGCGATCCGCGCGCTGGACCTGGTCGACGCCATGGTCGTGGCCGCGGACGACAAGTATTCCGACGAGGAAGTGGCCGCGATCGAGAAGGCCGCTTGTCCGACCTGCGGTTCCTGCTCGGGCATGTTCACCGCCAATTCGATGAACTGCCTGACCGAAGCCCTGGGCCTGTCGCTGCCCGGCAACGGCTCGGTCCTGGCCACCCACGCCGACCGCGAGGCCCTGTTCAAGGAAGCCGGCCGACTGGTCGTCGACCTCTGTCAGCGCTGGTACGAGCAGGAGGACGTCACGGCCCTGCCGCGCGGGATCGCCACGCGGGCGGCGTTCGAGAACGCCATGAGCCTGGACATCGCCATGGGCGGCTCGACCAACACCGTGCTGCACCTGCTGGCCGCCGCCAGCGAGGGCGGGGTCGACTTCGGCATGGCCGACATCGACCGGCTATCGCGCCGGGTGCCCTGCCTCTGCAAGGTGGCGCCGGCCAAGAGCGACGTGCACATGGAGGACGTCCACCGCGCTGGCGGCGTCATGTCGATCCTGGGCGAACTGGAGCGCGGCGGCCTGATCGACATCGGCCAGCCGACCGTCCACGCCGCGACCCTGGGGGAGGCCCTGGCTCGCTGGGATATCGGGCGCGCCAATAACGCCACGGCCCAGACGTTCTTCCGCGCCGCGCCGGGCGGCAAGCCGACCCAGGTCGCCTTCAGCCAGGCCGCCCGCTGGGAAGAGCTGGACCTGGATCGCGAGAAGGGCGTCATCCGCTCGGTCGCGCACCCGTTCTCCAAGGACGGCGGCCTGGCCGTGCTGTTCGGCAACCTGGCCCCCGAGGGCTGCATCGTGAAGACCGCCGGGGTCGACGAGTCGATCCTGACGTTCCGGGGAACGGCCCGCGTCTTCGAGAGCCAGGAGACCGCCGTCAGCGGCATCCTGGGCGGTCAGGTCAAGGCCGGCGAGGTCGTGGTGATCCGCTATGAGGGACCCAAGGGCGGGCCGGGGATGCAGGAGATGCTGTACCCGACGACCTATCTGAAATCGAAGGGCCTGGGCGCGGCCTGCGCCCTGATCACCGACGGTCGCTTCTCGGGCGGCACCTCGGGCCTGTCGATCGGTCACGTCTCGCCGGAGGCGGGCGAGGGCGGGTTGATCGCCCTGGTCGAGACCGGCGACTCCATCCTGATCGACATCCCCAACCGGGGGATCACCCTGGAGGTCGCCGAGGACGTCCTGGCCGAACGCCGCGCCGCTCAGCTGGCCCGAGGCAAGGACGCCTGGAAGCCGAAGGATCGCAAGCGCGAGGTTTCGCCCGCCCTGCGCGCCTACGCCGCCATGACCACCAACGCCGCCCGCGGGGCGGTGCGCGACGTCAGCCAGGTCGAGCGCGGCTGACGTCGCTTCAGGCCTCGCCGCGAAGCTTGGCGTTCAAGGCGAGGCTGGCTTCCATGCGGGCCAGTTGCTCGGGCGTGGCGGGCGACTGGTGACGCGCCTTCCATTCCGCCGCGGGCATCCCGTGAACCGCCTCGCGCGCGGCCTCGCGGCTGATCGCCCCCTGCGAGGCCTCGCTGACCCAGTCGCCCAGGCAGTTGCGGCAAAAGCCGGCCAGGCCCATCAGGTCGATGTTCTGAGCGTCGGCGCGCATCCGCAGGTGCTCGACCAGGCGGCGGAAGGCGGCCGCGGCGATAGCGTCGTCGATCTCGGTCATGTCGTTCACGCGTTCACTCCCTCGGATTGGGTCCGATTTTCCTCTAGAGACTCAGGCGGCGCGGCGCGAGGCCGCTTTGTTCGACAGATAGGGTCTTGGTCATGGATTTCTCGCGGCTTCGGAAAACCAGCAAGGTCACGACCGAGTGGGCCTATCCGCAGCGGGCGCCGCTGAAGACCGGCTGGCTGCGCGTCGACACCGCGCCAGACCACGAACTCTACTGGGAGGAATATGGCAAGGCCGACGGCGAGCCGTTGATGTTCCTGCACGGCGGACCCGGCGGAGCTTGCGCGCCGGTGATGTCTCGCTTCTTCGATCCCGAGCGCTATCGGGTGATCCTGTTCGACCAGCGCGGCTGCGGCAAGAGCCGGCCGACCGTCGCGGCCAATGGTCCCGAGGTCGCCCTGGCCCACAACACCACCGACTATCTGGTCGACGACATCAACGCGCTGCGCGAGGCGCTGGGGATCACGGGCAAGATGCACGTCTTCGGCGGGAGCTGGGGCAGCACCCTGGCCTTGGTCTACGCCCTGCGCAATCCGGAGAAGGTCGCTTCGCTGATCCTTCGCGGCATCTTCCTGGGAAGCCAGGAAGACCTACTCTACATGTACCAGGGCAACGCCGCGACCTTCGCCGAAAAGCCCTACGCCCTGACCGAGCCCGGCGCCTACATCGCCTATCCCGACGAGTGGAAGGCCTTCGTCGAGGGGATCGAGCCGGCTCGGCGCGGCGACATGATGGGCGCCTACAAGGCCATCTTCGACAGTCGTCCGACCAATGACGCCGAACGCGAGCGTCAGCTGCGCGCGGCCTTGGCCTGGTCGGTCTGGGAAGGCGCGATCTCGAACATGATCCCCGCCGACGAGGATCCGGGCAAGTTCGGCGAGGCCGAGTTCGCCCTGTGCTTCGCGCAGATCGAGGCGCATTTCTTCGCCAACAACCTGTTCCTGAAGCCGAACGAGATCACCGACAACGTCGCGCGTCTGAAAGGCGTGCCGGTGCATATCGTCCATGGCCGCTTCGATCAGGTGTGTCCGCTGACCCAGGCTTCGCGGCTGGTCCAGGCGCTGGAAGCGGCGGGTCAGCCGCCGACGACCTATGTCCGGACCGACGCGGGCCACAGCGCCATGGAGGGCCAGACGGTGCTGGCCCTGACGGCGATCATGGACGGCCTTCCGCCGCTCAACTGAGCCACGTCTGGCGTTGCCGCGCGTTTAAGTCTTCTCACTTGTCAGGAGGCTTCGCCATGCCCGCCAAATCCGCCGCTCAACAGAAGGCCGCCGGCGCGGCCTTGTCCGCCAAGCGCGGGGACACGCCCAAGTGCAAACTTAAGGGCGCGTCCAAATCGATGATGTCGATGACCGAGAAGGAGCTTGAGGAGTTCGCCCACACCAAGCGCAAGGGCAAGCCGGAGCACGTCTCGGACCGTTGATGCGGAGGAGGCTTACTCGCGCACCTCGGCGACCCGGCGCCGGAACGCGTCGAGCCAGACGGCGACCAGCGAACGCGTGACGCGGCGGTCCAGTCGCCTGATCGTTTCGAGGGGCTGGGTCTGGTAATAGACGCGGACAGAACGCTTGCCGCTCTTGTCCACGAGCGCCACGAAGACGAGCGCCCCGCCAGGCGGGACATCGCCTCGGGCATAGTCGGGCGCGTCCAGGGGGACGCCCAACGCCGCCGCCAGGGCCGTGACGTTGGTATCATGTCCCATGAACACGTCCACGCCGCCGGCTTCCGGAGCGTCGAGCGCCGCCAGCACGCGGCGTCCCAGCGGTCCGGCCTGACGCGCGTTCATATAAGGCGGCCGCGTGAAGACATCGAACAGCGCCGCGTGCAGCGCCCCGACACGCTTGAGGGCGGCCGGCTCGACCGCGCGCCAGTTCGATCGATCCGGCGAAAGGCCCTCGACATATTGCAGCAACAGCACTTGCGCCGTGCCGGAGGCGTCGCGGACGGGGCCGGTCAGGTCGATTCCGCGCCCATCGGTCGAGGGCTGGAGCTTCGAAGGGCGAACGGGCGAGCATCCCTTGGGCGCGCGGCAGTCCAGCACGCGATCCAGTTCGTCCAGTTGCGGCTTCAGGCGCGCGGCGAGCTGATCCACGCCGCCGGTATAGGCTTGGATCGAGGCGATGGCGGCGGCGGGATCGAACGGCGCGACCCCCGCTCCCAGCGGTTCGAACAGCGGATCCGTCTGGTTGGGGCCCAGATGGCCGATGGGTGTGTCGCAGCCGGGCGCGAGACCCTCGGCGAAGGCCTTGCCGCTGGCGATCGTGCGTTCGGCGGTGTTGGTCCAGACCCGAAGTTGGCCAGGGGCGGGACAGCCGCGCGCCGGCAGAACGCCCGAGCGGGCCAGCCATCGGCGGTCGACATCTCCCAGGATTTCGAGCGCTTTCTCCCCGTGCGGCGTCAAATGTTCCGGGGGAACCGGCCAGGTCGGCCAGGGCGCGCCGGTCAAGGTGTCTTCCGGCGCTTCACCGACGATCGGCGCGCGCACGCCGTGGCGCATGACCACGACGACCCGCTCGACGCGAAGCGGCGCCGCCTCGGAAGCGCCCGTCCAGATGAGCGCCGCGCAAGCCAGCAGGGCCGTGGCGACCGCGCGGGCGTTTAGGGTCTGTCGCATAATGGATGTCCTTCGTCTGGTCTGGCCGCGAACGCAACGATGCGCCCCCGGAGCCGGGAGCGCATCATCACGACCGATACGGGATCGCCGTGTCGTTAGAAGGTCTTCTTCAGCGTCAGCAGCGTGGTGCGGCCCGAGTCGACGACGTCGGACACCGCCAGGCTATGTTGGCCCACGTGCGCCCAGTAGCTGTAGTCCTTCAGCAGGTTGGCGACCGAGAGATCCAGCTTGAAGCCGTTGTCGAAGGCGTAGCCCGCGTGCAGGTCGACGCTGTGATGCGGCCGGACCCACAGATTGTCCCACTTTCCGGGCTGGTTGAGGGCGTCGTAGCCCGCCACATAGGCGCCGGTGTAGTGATAGATCACGTCAAAGCTGAAGCCGCCCTTCTGGTAGAAGAGCTGAGCGCTGCCCAGCCAGTCGGGCGCGTTCTGGATCCGGTTGTGGACGCCGTTCTGGATCCGGCTCTGGACGCTGTCGCCCAGGTCGACCAGGGTCCATTGGCGCGTCAGGTTCATGCCCGCGCCGAGACCGCTGAGCAGGCCCGGCAGATCCGAGAACTTCTGCCGCAGCTGCATTTCCAGGCCATAGACGTCGCCGCTGCCGCCATTGTTCGGCTGGCTGATCGAGGTCTTGCCCTCGGCGTAGCTGTCGGTGTTCACCGAGCTTGAGCCATTGTCGTAGATGTAGTCCGAGAGGCGCTTGTAGAAGCCGCCGAACATGGCGTAGCCGCCCTTGGAATTGCTCCACTCGCCCGAGAGATCCACGTTGAGGGCCTTGATCGGCTTCAGGTTCGGATTGCCGCGGGAGATCGAGACGTTGCCGTCGTCGCTGACCGAGCGGCGCTCGCCGCCGGCCAACTGGATGAAGGCTGGACGCGTATAGGAGCTCCAGATCGACCCGCGATAGACCGCCGCGCCGTCGGGGCGCCAGGTGACGAACACGCTAGGCAGGACTTCGTTGTACTTGGTGTGGCTTGTGGCCCAATTGCCGGGCTGTTCGCCGGCGCTCGTGGTGGGGATCGACCAGTAGAGATTGTCGATCTGGGCGTGTTCGTAGCGCAGGCCGGGCGAGATCTCGACGTCACCGAACTGATAGTCGGCCACGGCGTAGACCGAGGTGACGGCCTCGTCGCCCTTCTGGGTGTTGCAGTTGTAGTTGTTGATGTCCAGCGAGCCGCAGGTGTCGAACGAGGCGGCGGTCTTGTACTTGTAGAAGTACTCGAACAGCTTGCTCTGATTGACCTTCGGAACGCGCCAGTTGTACTGGCCCGGGAAAACTTGGTCGTAATAGCTGGTCGAGAGACCCAGGCTCTGCCAGGTCAGGCCGCCCTGGCCGATGGCGTTGGCGAAATGGTCGTTGGTCCAGTCGCGGTTAGTCACGCGACGGTGGCTGTCGATATACTTGCCGCCCAGCTTGATCCACTGCAGGGCCTGGCCTTCGAACACGCGCTTGGCGTCGAACTTGAAGCCGTATTTCTGCTGGCCGCTGAATTGCTCGGTCAACTGGCCGGAGCGGCGCGCCAGCAGGGCGGTGTTGGCGTTGTTGAGGTCGTCGTAGATCGTGCTGGTGAACAGCGGGTAGGGCAGGTTGTCGGCATAGCCGATCGACAGGCCGCCCAGCGGACGGGTCGGACCCTTGTTGTACTTGTCGCTCTGGTTGACGCGCTCGGAGGCCTCGATGTGGTTCGGGCGGTCGTTGTTGCCTTCGCTGAAGAAGATCTGCGGCGACAGCGTCCAGGCGCCGAGGGTCTTGTCGAAGCCGGCTTGCAGGGTGGCGAGATCGGCCTCTTCCGGATTGGTCTCGTACCAGACGCGGGTCGAGATCGCGTCGACGCTCAGGGCGTAACGACCGCTGCCGGGGACGGCTTCCTTGTAGCTCTTGCTGGTGCTGACGAACTGGCTCAGCGTCGAGTTCTGCTGGGTCTTGGCGTAGGCGTAGGAGCCGCGCAGATAGGCGTCCAGCGTATCGTTCGGGCGCCAGTTCAGGGTGAAGTTGCCGCCCCAGCGCTCGGTATAGCCATTCGAGACCCCGACATTGAGGCCCGTCTGGGTCATGTTCTTTTCGGGGTCCAGGCCAGGGTAGTTGGCGCCGTTGGCGTCCTTGATCAGGAAGCCCCAGCCGCCGTCGTTCTGCGCCGACATGACGCCGGCGACCTCGCTGTTGGCGTAGTTGCGCTTGTCATAGAAGGCGCTGGCGTAGACGCCGAAGCTCTGGTTCGGACCGAACTTCTTGGCCAGCTCGGCCGACAGACCGCCGCCGAGGCCCTGGTCGCCATAGTCGCGAGCGCGGCTCTCGATGCGGCCCGAGGCGGTGATGGAGCCGGTGAAGTCCCCGCGATAGTCGAAGGCCGAGGGGGTGCGGAAATCGACCGTGCCGCCGATGGCGTCGCCGTCCATGTCGGCGGTCGAGGTCTTGTTCAGCACGATGGTGTGCAGGCCGGACGGCGGCAGCAGGCTCAGCTGGACCTGGCGGCTGTAGGGCATCCCCTGGGCCACGGTCACGCCGTTGATCATGTTGACGTTGAACTCGGCGTTCAGGCCGCGGATCGACACGAACATGCCCTCGCCGCGCGAGGCGCCGTCGACGCCGCCGAAGAACGACGAACCGGTGTTCATCACGTTGACGCTGGGCATCATGCCCAGGGCTTCGGCGACGTTGTGCACGGCGGTGTGCTCAAGGTCTTCCGCCGACAGCACCGAGATCGCGGTCGCGGCGCGCATCTGTGTCTTGGTCGCGTCGTTGCGGTTGGCGACGATCACCAGGGAGTCGATGGTCTCGGAAGGCTCGGCCGTGGCCGCCACCGCCGCCGTCTCGGCATGGGCGGCGCTCGCGCTGATCAGGCCGAACACGCTCGCCAGGAGGGCCGCCTTCATCGATCCGCTGGCGCGCCCGCGCGCGCTTTCGCCATTCAACCTGATCATCATAACCCCCAGAACTCGTCAGCCCTTCGCGACGGCGGGGGTCTTAGTCAGGGTCTGAGACAAGGTTGTGACATTGATGTGCATTTTGGGCTAAATCTGCGAAGGTATCCTTGAGTTTCTCACACAAAAGGCTCAAGATTCGCGCATCTCGTTGATGGATATGGAGGAATAGATGGTCCGGCGTGAGGATCGGCAGCGAGAGATCCTGCGCAAGCTCAAGCTGCGGCCCGGCGAGAACCACGCCATCGGTCGGCTGGCTCAGGATCTCGAGGTCTCCGAGGAGACCATCCGCCGCGAACTACGGGTTCTGGAGGCGCGGGGAGCGGTCGTCTGGACGCACGGCGCGGTTCAGCTGGCCGCCGCGTCCAGCGAAGGGCCGCTGGACCGGAGAATGCAGGAGAACGTCGCCGAGAAGACGCGCATCGCCGCCGCCGCCGCCGAGTTCGTGCGCGACGGCGACATCGTCTTCATCGACGCGGGAACCACCGCCTGTTTCGTCGCCAGGGTTCTCGCGGGCGCCCGTCGCGATCTGAAGGTCATCACCAATTCCCTGGTGGTGGCCGAGACCCTTGGGGGCCGAAACGGAAACGCCCTGTTCCTGGCCGGCGGCGAGATGGACTACGACTACAGGGCGTTTTCGGACCAAGTGGCTCAGGCCTATGTCGCCCAGTTCACGCCGCACCTGGCCATTCTGACGGTCGGAGGCGTGCATCCCGACCATGGTCTGACCGACCGGCACGCGCGCGAGGCCGCGATGAGCCGAATTGTCTACGAGCGCGCCGACCGGGTCCTTCTCGCCGCCGACCACACCAAGTTCGGCCGTCTGGGCCTGATCTGCACCGCGTCTCCCGAGGAGGTCGACATCCTGGTGACCGACGCGCCGCTGGACGAAGCCTTCGCCCAGGCTTTCCGCCGGGCGACCGTCGTCATCGCGCCTTAGAGCCTGTCCGCTTCAAAAGGTGTCATCTCAAGCGAATAAACAGACCATAGATTCAGTTATTTAGAGCGCGTTCGAGCGATTTGGCCGCTCACGCTTAAACCTGACGCGCTCTAGGAAAAGCTATCTCGCCGCCTGATCGGCTGGCGCGCGCAGCCGCGCGGTCTCGCGCGCGCACAGCGTCTTGAGCCACTGGCGGACCAAGCGCACGCGCTTGGCGCCGCTGACCTCGTGGTGGGCGCTGAGCCAGAAGCGACGACGCAATCGCACCTCGTCCGGCAACACGCGCCTCAGCCCATCGGCCAGGAAGCACGGAAGCACCCCGACGCCGCCGCCCGCGGCGATGATCTCGCGCTGGGCCCGGATCGACGAGCTGGCCAGGTGGGGCTTCAGCCCCGGAGCGATCTCGTCGAGATAGCGCAGTTCCTGGGCATAGAGCAGGTCGTCGACATAGCCGACGATCCGATGGCCATGCAGCTCCTCGACCGTCCGAGGCGCGCCGTGCGCCGCCAGATAGTCGTCGGCGGCGTAGAGCGCCAAGTCGTAGTCGGTCAGCGGCTCGACATCCAGCCGCGCGGCGTTGGGCGCGCTGAGCGTCACGGCCAGGTCGACCTCGCGACGGCTGGGCGAGAGAAAGCCTGAATTGGCCGCGAGCTCCACCCGGATCGTCGGCGCTTCCGCGGCCAGGTCCACCAAGGCCGGGGCCAGGATCACGGACCCGAAGCCCTCGGCGGCGCTGATCCGGACCGTGCCGACCGGTTGGTCCTGGCCGACTTCGGCCGCGGCGCCCATCGCCGTCTCGGCCTGCGTCACCGCTCGCAGGAACGACTGGCCGGCTGACGTCAGCTCCAGTCCCGTGGCGGACCGAGCCAGCAAGGTGGACTTCAGGGCGGATTCGAGCCGCGATACGCGTCGCCCAACCGTCGCGGGATCGATCCCCAGGCGCAGCGCCGCACGGTTCAGTGAGCCGGTGCGGGCGGCCTCGAGGAAGACGCGCGCGTCATCCCAGTCGAACATGGTGTTGCGTCCATACGGATCTTGCTCTGCATTTTTGCATTAGCAGGCGGCGAACGTCCGGTGCTAGGCCTTGGTTCAACGAAAGATCAGGGAGACGGCGATGCGGACCATCAGCCATTTCATCGCGGGCGCGGCCGTCGAGGGCGCTTCCGGTCGGTTCGGCGATGTTTTCAATCCCAACACCGGCGAGGTCCAGGCCCGCGTTCCGTTCGCGACCGACGTCGAGCTGGACGTCGCCGTCCAGGCGGCCGCCAAGGCGCAGGTCGAGTGGGCGGCGACCAACCCGCAGCGCCGCGCCCGGGTAATGTTCGAGTTCAAGCGCCTGATCGAGCGCGACATGAACGTCCTGGCCGAGATCCTGTCGTCCGAGCACGGCAAGGTCATCGCCGACAGCAAGGGCGACATCCAGCGCGGTCTCGAGGTCATCGAGTTCGCCTGCGGCATCCCTCACATCCTGAAGGGCGAATACACCGAGGGCGCCGGCCCCGGCATCGATGTCTATTCGATGCGTCAGCCCCTGGGCGTTGTCGCGGGGATCACCCCGTTCAACTTCCCGGCCATGATCCCCATGTGGATGTTCGGCATCGCCATCGCGGTCGGCAACAGCTTCATCCTCAAGCCGTCGGAGAAGGATCCGACCGTGCCGGTCAAGCTGGCCGAGCTGATGATGGAGGCGGGCGCTCCGGCGGGCGTGCTCAACGTCGTCCACGGCGACAAGACCGCCGTCGACGCCATCCTTACCCATCCGCTGATCCGCGCGGTCAGCTTCGTCGGCAGCTCCGACATCGCGCATTATGTCTACCAGACCGGTACGGCGAACGGAAAACGCGTCCAGGCCATGGGCGGGGCCAAGAACCACGGAATCGTGCTGCCCGACGCGGACATGGACCAGGTGGTCAAGGACCTGTCGGGCGCGGCCTTCGGCTCGGCCGGCGAGCGCTGCATGGCGCTGCCGGTGGTCGTGCCGGTCGGTCAGAAGACTGCCGACGACCTGCGCGAACGCGTGGTCGCCGAGATCGCGAGTCTTAAAGTGGGGATTTCCACCGATCCGGACGCGCATTATGGGCCGGTCGTCTCCAGCCAGCATCGCGCCAAGATCGCCGACTACATCCGTATCGGCCAGGAAGAGGGCGCCGACCTGGTGGTCGATGGCCGGGACTTCAGCCTGCAGGGCTACGAGAAGGGCTTCTTCATCGGCCCGTCGCTGTTCGACGGCGTCAAGAAGGACATGAAGACCTACCAGGAGGAGATCTTCGGCCCGGTCCTCCAGATCGTGCGCGCCGAGAGCTTCGAGGAGGCCTTGGCCCTGCCGTCCGCGCACCAGTACGGCAATGGCGCGGCGATCTTCACCCGTAACGGCCGCGCCGCCCGCGAGTTCGCCGCCCGCGTCAATGTCGGCATGGTCGGGATCAATGTGCCGATCCCGGTGCCGGTGGCCTATCACACCTTCGGCGGCTGGAAGCGCTCGGCGTTCGGCGACACCAACCAGCACGGCGTCGAGGGCGTGAAGTTCTACACCAAGGTCAAGACCGTGACGGCGCGCTGGCCCGAAGGCGAGGTCGGCGACTCCAGCTTCGTCATCCCGACCATGAAGTGATCCATCCCCAAGGACTGAACGCCATGCAGACGATCGCCTTCATCGGTCTGGGCAACATGGGGGGCGGCATGGCCGCCCGCCAAGCCGCGGCGGGGCGCCAGGTTCGCGCCTTCGACCTGAGCGAAGCGGCGCTGGCCCGCGCGGTCGCGGCCGGTTGCCTGGCCGCCGACAGCGTCGCGGCCGCCGTCGCCGACGCGGACGTGGTGATCACCATGCTGCCGGCGGGACCCCAGGTCGAACAGGTCTATCGCGAGCAGGTGTTCGGGGCCGCGCGCGCCGGCGCGCTGCTGCTCGACTGTTCGACCATCGACGTCGACACCGCCAGGCGGGTCGCGCGCGCGGCCAGCGAGGCGGGTTTCGTCTTCGCCGACGCGCCCGTCTCGGGCGGCACGGCGGCCGCCGAGGCCGGAACCCTGGCCTTCATGGTCGGCTGCGAGGAAGGCCATCTGCCAGCCGTCGAAACCGCGCTGGCGCCGATGAGCCGCGTCACGATCCGCGCCGGCGACTGGGGCGCGGGGCAAGCCGCCAAGATCTGCAACAACATGCTGCTGGGCGTCAGCATGATCGGCACGTGCGAGGCCATCGCGCTCGCCGAGAAGCTGGGCCTGGATCCCGAGCGGTTCTTCGAGATCGCCTCGAAGTCCTCGGGCCAGTGCTGGAGCGTGACCAGCTATTATCCCTGGCCGGGACCCGTGCCGGCCGCGCCGTCCAACCGCGACTATCAGGGCGGCTTCGCCACGGCGATGATGCTCAAGGACCTGAAGCTGGCCCAGGAGGCGGCGGCCCGCGCCGGCGCCAGCACGCCCATGGGGGCTCAGGCGGAGGCGCTCTACGCGTTGTTCGCCGGTCTTGGTCACGGCGGCCGCGACTTTTCGGCCATGCTGGCCTTGCTGCGAGGTCAACTCGCTACTCTGGAAGCGAGCGCCTAAGGGCAGCCTCGCGGACGGCGCGTTCAGGTGTCCTCGCCGTCTTGCCGTTGACGCGCTCGAAGAAGGCGCGTGATCGCTTCGCCGATGAGTATTTCCACCGCGCGCCGCGACAGGCCGAGCCGGTCGGCGATTTCGGTTTGGGTCAAACCCTCGAACCGATGCAGCCGGAATACTTGTCGCGTCATCGGGGGCAGGGTGTCGAGGGTTCGAACCCAGGACGGGTCTCGGGCCGCCGCGCGCGGGCGATCGCGCAGAAGGCTCGACGCCAGGTGGTACAGCCGGACCGACGGATCCTCGATCGCCTCGCCATCCGCTTGCCGGGCCTTGTCGAGAAGCCGCCGCATCAGGGTTTCGACGTCTTCCCGCCCGCCGGTTCGAGCGCGAAAGAAGCGCCGCATCTCCTCCCGCCGCGCCAAATAGGCGAGCATCAGCGGTGATCGTGGCGTGTTCATCGGCGCTGGCTGTTCGGGTCGGAAGACCGGACGCGCGATGTTGTTCGCGGCCCGCGGAAGCGGGGTGTGGAGGGACGCGGCGTCACAGCATACGGCCCAGCACGTCGCTGTCTCCGCGGCGATCAAGGAGACGGTGCTTCAACGCCCCGATCACGTGCAGCGCGATCAGGCCCAGCAGCGTGTAGGCCAGGACCCGATGCAGCCATTGGAAAACGGCGAAGCCGGGACCGCTCTTGGGGAGGAGCTCGGGCAGCTTCATGAAAAGGAACGGCACGCCGTCGCTGTCGACATAGGTGCTGGACATCGCATAGCCCATCAACGGCACGAGCACGGCCAGCACCAGCAGGGCGCGGTGCGTGACGTTGGATAGGACGGCTTCCCAGCGCGCGAGCCCGACCGGGGCGGCCGGACGGGAAGCGCGCGCGCGAACGATCATCGCGACGATGGCGATGATGAAGACGGTGACGCCCAGCTGTTTATGCACCGGGTAGAGCATGAACTTCATGGGCGCCGCGTCGGGAAGGGCGGTCATGAACCAGCCGAGGGCGATCAGGCCCAAGAGCATCGTCGCGCGCAGCCAGTGCAGACCCCGCATGGCGAAGGGATAGCGCTGGGGCGTCGCGTCGCGGTTTGGAACGAATGTCATGGCGTTCACGGGTCTTTCTCCGTCAAACCGTCGGGTCTAGCCCGCCGCCGAGCGCGGCATAGAGCGTGACCATGGCGGCGAGTTGGTCGTGTCTGAGCGACAGCAGCGCTTGCCGGGCGGCGTAGTGGGCGCGCTGCGCGTCAAGCAGTTCCAGCCGCCCGTCCAGCCCGGCGCGATAGCGAAGGTCGGATAGGCGCAGGCGTCGCCGCGCGGCATCGACCACGCCCTCCTGGACATGTACTTGGCCGGCGAAGGTGGCCTGGGCGGCGAGGCCGTCGGCCACCTCCCGAAACGCGGACTGGATCTGGCGCTCATAGGCGGCGACGGCGATCGACTTGCGCGCCTCGCTCAAGGTCACGGCGCCGCGCAACTGCCCGCTTCTGAAGATCGGCTGGGTGATCTGCGGCGTGAACGACCATGCCCGGCTACCATGATCGAAGAGGGCGCCGAGATCCGAACTGGCCGCGCCGAACGTCCCGGTCAGGGATATCCTGGGCAGCAAGGCCGCGCGGGCGGCGCCGACATCGGCGTTGGCGGCGCGCAGCATATGCTCGGCCTGGGCGATGTCGGGACGCAGGGTCAATAGATCGGCGGGAAGACCAGGCCGCAGCCGTGTCGGGAGCGGCTGGTCGGCCAGGGGCATCGCGGCGGGCAGCGAGGCGGGCGTCGGCGCGCCGACGACCAGCTCCAGGGCGTTGCGAGCCCGGGCGACGGCGCGGCGCCCGGCTTCCTGGTCGGCCTCTGCCTGGCGGACCAGCCCTTCGGCCTGGGCGACGTCAAGGCCGCCGGCCTGGGAGGCGGCCTTGAGCCGCCGCGCGATGTCGAGCGAGGTCCGCCAGTCCGCCAGGGTCGCCTCGGTCAGCGCCAACTGCTCCTCGGCGAGCCGTTCGTCGAGATAGGCGGTCGCGACGGCGGAGATCAGCGCGATGCGCGCGGCGCGCGCGCCGGTCTCGCTGGCCAGGTAACGCTGATAGGCGGCGTTGGACTGGGCCCTAAGGCGCCCGAACAGGTCCAGCTCGAAGGCCGTCAGCCCCAGATTGGCCGCGTAGGTATCCGAGCGGCCCTGGGTCGGCGAGCGCTCCTGGGCGCGCGACAGGTTGGCGTCGAGGCTGGGACCCAAGGCGGCGCTGGCCAGGCGGCGCTCGGCGCGCGCGGCCTCGACGTTCAGCAGGGCGGCGCGAAGGTCCCGATTCTGGTTCAGGGCGCGGTCGATCAGGGCCCGCAGCCGGGGATCGCCATAGACTTGCCGCCAGTCCAGCGACCTGGCCTCGGGAATGTCCGCCGCCACGCCGCCCTCGACGACGGGGTAGGTCGCGGCCACCGGCGCGGCCGGAAGGTCGAGGCGAGGGGTGACGGAACAGCCGCCGAGCAGCACGGCGCCGCAGATCATCAGATGGCGCATCGATCAGGCCTCCGCCGCCGGAGCGGCCTTTCGGGGCGTGGACAAGCGTTCGGCCGCGCCGATGACCACGACGAAGAAGACGGGAACCAGGACGACGGTCAGCAGGGTGCCGGTGATCATCCCCCCGAAGACGCCGGTGCCGATGGCGTGCTGGGTCTCGGCGCTGGCGCCCGAGGCGATGACCAGGGGAACGACGCCCAGGGCGAAGGCCAGGCTGGTCATCAGGATCGGGCGCAGGCGAAGCTTGGCGGCATGGATGGCCGCTTCGGTCAGGCCCAAGCCCTTGGCGCGGTTGGCCTTGGCGAACTCGACGATCAGGATGGCGTTCTTGGCCGACAGACCGATGATGGTGATCAGCCCGACCTTGAAGAAGACATCGTTGGGCAAGCCCCTGAGCATCACCGCCGCCAAGGCGCCGATCAGGCCCAGCGGAATGGCCAACATGACCGACAGCGGGATCGACCAGCTCTCGTAAAGCGCGGCCAGCACCAGGAACACGACCAGCATCGACAGGGCGAGCAGGGCCAGGGCTTGCGCGCCCGCCAGCTTTTCCTGCAGCGACTGTCCGGTCCAGGCGATGGCGTAGCCTCGGGGAAGCTGGGCGGCCAAGCGCTCCATCTCCGCCATGGCTTGCCCGCTGGAGGCGCCCGGCGCGGGCCACCCCGTTAGACGAACCGACGGATAGCCGTTGAAACGCGTCATCTGCGCGGGGGCCTTGGTCCAGACCGGGCTCACCACCTCGGACAGCGCGACCATCCCGCCGGTGTCGTTGCGGACGTAGAGCTTGAGCACATCGCCGAGCTGCATCCGGAAAGGCGCGTCGGCCTGAACGATCACCTGCTGCAAGCGCCCAGCGTTGGCGAAGTCGTTGACGTAGCTGGAGCCCAGGGCGGTGGACAGGGTGTCGGCGATCGCCGCGAAGGACACGCCCAACGCCTGAGCCTTTTGACGGTCGATATCCAACCGCACGGTCGAGCCGGGTGGCAGGCCCTCGGGATAGACGCCGGTCACCAGCTTGCTGTCGGCGGCCAGGGCCAACAGGCGGGCCTGGGCTTGCGCCAGCGCTTCGGGACCGCGATTGGCGTGGTCTTGCAGAGCGAGCGTGAACCCGGACGAGTTGCCCAGCTCGTCGATCGAGGGCGGCATCAGCGACATGATCTCGCCCTCGCGCTGGGCCTTCATGGCCTCGGTCGCGGCCTGGACCTCGCCGGCGCTTGTCGCGCCGTCGCGCGTCTTCCAGTCCTTGAGCATCGAGAAGATCATCGCCGTGTTCGGGCCCTGGCCGGCGAAGCTGAAGCCGGTGACGGCCTGGGTCGTTTCGATCGCGGGGCGCGTGCGGGCGTAGTGCTCGAAGCGCGAGACCGCTTCGCGCGTGCGCTGCGCCGTGGCGTCGGCCGGCAACTGGAAGGACGTGATGAAATAGCCCTGATCCTCCTCGGGGAGGAAGGCGGACGGCAGGACCAAGAATGCGCCCGCCGTGACGGCGACGACCACGCCGAACGCGGCCATCGCGCGGCCGCCGCGCCGCAGAACCTTCGCCAACAAACGCTCGTAGCCGTCGGTCAGGCGCTCGAAGTGTCGGTCGAACCAGCCGAAGAAGCCCGTCTTCGGCGCGTGGCGGTCGACGGGCTTGAGCAAGGTCGCGCAGAGGGCGGGCGTCAGCGACAGCGCCAGGAAGGCCGAGAACAGGATAGAGACCGCCATCGACAGGGTGAACTGCCGATAGATCGCGCCGACCGAACCATCAGCCAGGGCCATGGGAATGAAGACGGCCGCCAGCACGGCGGTGATGCCGATGATGGCGCCGGTCATCTCCGACATGGCCTTGCGGGTCGCTTCCTTGGGCGACAGGCCCTCCGCGGCCATGATCCGCTCGACCGCCTCGACCACGACGATGGCGTCGTCGACGATGATGCCGATCGCCAGCACCATGCCGAACATGGTCAGCACATTGATCGAAAAGCCCGCCGCCAGCATCACCGTGAACGCGCCCAGCAGGGCGATCGGCGCGACGATGGCGGGGATCAGGGTGTAACGGATCTTTCCCAGGAACAGGAACATCACCAGGAACACCAGGGCCATCGCCTCGGCCAGGGTCTGGACGACCTTCTCGATCGAGACACGGACGAACGGCGCGGTGTTGAAAGGAATGGCCAGCTTCATGCCCGGGGGCGTGGACTTTTGCAGTTCGTCGAGGCGGGCCTGGATCGCGGCGGCGGTCCGCACCGCGTTGCCGCCGGGCGAAAGCTGAACGCCCAGGGCCGTGGCCGGCTGGCCGTTCTCGCGCGTGGCGAAGTTGAAGTTCGCCGAGTTCAGTTCGATGCGGGCGACGTCGCCCAGGGTGACGCGCGACCCGGAGGTGTTGGCGCGCAGCACGATGGCGGCGAATTGCTCGACGGTCTGGAGCTGGCCGTTGGCGGTCAGGGGCACGGTCACCCGCTGATCCTTGACCGTCGGCTCGCCACCCAGCACGCCGGGCGCCAGTTGCTGGTTCTGCGCCGCGATCGCCGCCGTGACGTCGCTCAGCGCGAGATTGAAGCCGGTCAGCTTGTTCGGATCGATCCAGATCCGCATGGCGCGCTCGGAGCCGAACATCTGCACCCGACCGACGCCAGGAACGCGCTTCAGCTCGTCGGCGATGTTGCGGACCATGTAGTCGCTGAGGGCGACCTCGTCGTCCCGCCCGTCAACGCTCCGTAGGCTGACCATCATCAGGAAGTTGGACGCGGCGCTCTCGACGCTGACGCCGGTCTGGCGAACGGTCTGGGGCAGGCGAGGCTCGACGGTCTTCAGCCGGTTCTGAACGTCGACCTGGGCCAGCTCGGGATTCGTGCCCGGTTTGAAGGTGGCCGTGATCGTGGCCGAGCCGGACGTGTCGGTCGAGGACTCGAAATAGAGCAGATTCTTGACGCTGGAGAGCTCGCGCTCGATCAGGCTCACGACGGAGTCGTTCATGGCCTGGGGCGTCGCGCCGGGATAGCTGGCGTATATGCTGACGGTCGGCGGCGCGACGACGGGATAGCGCGCCACGGGCAGGCGGGGGATCGCCATCAGGCCGGCCAGGACGATCGCGATGGCGATGACCCAGGCGAAGATCGGCCGTTCGATGAAGAACTTCGGCATCGGCCTAGCGCCCCGCCATCTGGAACGGAACGGCCTTGACCAGGACGCCGGCGGAGACGCGGTCTTGCCCCTCCACGATCACCCGGTCGCCGGCCTTCAGGCCGCGCGTCACCACATAGTGGCCACCCACGACATCGCCGACCTCGACGGCGCGGGTCTCGACCCGGCCCTTGGCGTTCACCAGGCTGACGATCGGCTTGCCGCCGCTGTCGCGCAGCACGGCCTGCTGGGGCGCCAGCACCGCGTTCTGGATCGGCGCGCGCGGCAATCGGGCGCGGACGAACATCCCGGGAAGCAGCGCCCGATCGGGATTGTCGATCTGGACGCGCGCCACCGCGTCGCCGGTCGCCGGATCCACCGTGACGCCCGAAAACAGGATCCTGCCCTTGCGCGGATAGGGCGCGCCTGAAGGGGTCAGGATCTCCACTTCGAGACCCGCGCCGCCGCCCGTCATGGCGCGGAGGGCCTCAAGGCGCGCGGAGGGTTGGCGCACGTCGATATAGACTTGGTCGATCTGCTGGACGGTGGCCATCGGACCGCCTCCGCCGGCGGCGACGAGCGCGCCTTCGGTGACCTGCGCCTCGCCGATCCGGCCGGAGATTGGGGCGGTGACGGTCGCGAAACTCAGCTCGACGCCGCGACGTCGCAGCGTCGCGCGGGCCGCGTCCAGATCCGCCTCCGCCTGGATCTTGGCCGACACCGCGTCGTCATAGCTCTGGCGACTGATGGCGTCGGCCTCCACCAGCGGCCCCAGGCGCGAGACTTGGGCCTTAGCGCGATCAGCGACCGCGATGGCGCGAGAAAGCGCGGCCTGGGCGCCGGCGGCCTCGGCTTGGTAAGGCGCGGGATCGATCTGGAACAGCGGCTGGCCGGCGCGGACTTCGCCGCCCTGCGTGAAGAGCCGCCGTCGCACGACGCCGGACACCTGAGGACGGATCTCCGCGGTCCGGAACGCCACCACGCGGGCGGGCAGGTCGTCGACCGGCGTCACGGTCGCCAGCTCGGCCGCAGCCACGGCGACCTCGGGCGGCGGCGCGCTCGCGCCGACCTCGCGCCGACCGCAGGCGGCCAAGGTCGAGGCGCTCAGGATCAAGGTCGCGGCGAGGCGAAGACGATGGCGGTGCATGAAAGGGGCGGCTCCCGAGACGCGCCTTTCGAAGGCGCCGGCGGCCTATGCCCGAGGGGGGCTGCGCGTTCGTGGAGACTATGTTGCGACTTCGTGGAGGGCGCTGGCGGGGGGCGCGGAACGATGATTAGTGCCAGGACCATTCGGTCGCGGCCCCATTGGAGACCTCGTGAACGCCCTGGTTCTGATCGTCGAGGACGAGCCCGAGATCGCCGAGATCCTCGTGGGCTATCTGGAGCGCGAGGGGTTCAGGACCGTCACCGCGCGGGACGGCCAGACGGCGGTCGAGCTGCATCAGGCCCTTCGCCCCGACATCGTGTTGCTCGACGTGGGGCTGCCCAAGCTGGACGGCTGGGAGGTCCTGGCGCGGCTCCGCCTGCGCGGCGCGACACCGGTGATCATGCTGACCGCCCTGGACCAGGATCTGGACAAGCTGCAGGCGCTGCGGATCGGGGCCGATGACTATGTCGTCAAGCCCTTCAACCCGCTGGAGGTGGCCGCCCGCGCCAAGGCCGTGCTGCGTCGCGCATCCGGGCGAGACACAGCGTCGGTGGCGCGGGCGGGCCTTCTGGATGTCGATCCCGTCAATCACATCGCCACGGTGAACGCCCCGGACGGTCCGCGCCGTCTGGCCCTGACCCTGACGGAGTTTCGGTTGCTGCTGCACATGGCTCAGGCGCCGATGCGGCTCTATACGCGCGCCGAGTTGCTGGACGCCTGCCTGTCGGGCGGTGACGCGTTGGAGCGGACCGTCGACAGCCACTTGAGCAAGCTGCGCAAGAAGCTCGAAGCCGCCGGCGCGCCAGGGATGCTCGGCAACGTGCGAGGGCTGGGCTATCGCCTGATGGGGGACCAATGAAAGCGCAGAGCCTTTCCCAGCGGCTCAACTGGACCATCGTCGGCATGACCCTGGCGACCCTGGTCTTCAGCCTCACATTCGTGATGGCGGCTTACAGCCTGCTATTCCAGTTCGCGCCCAAGCTGCTGTCGGCCGAGGACGCGATCCTCCCCGGGCCGGTCGAGTGGGGCATCTACTCGGTTTGCATCGTGCTAGGCGGCATAGCCGCGAGCGTGGTCGCCACGCGCGTCGCCCGACGTATGGTCGAGCCGCTGGAGGCGCTGGCCGAGGCCGCGCGCGAAATCGCCGGCGGAGACTTGTCGGCCCGGGCGGTCCTGTCCGCTCCGGCGCCGACCGAGGCCAGCCAGATGATCGCCGACTTCAACGCCATGGCCGACCGCCTGGAGAAGGCGGTGGACGACATCGTCACCTGGAACAGCCTGATCGCTCACGAGCTGCGAACGCCCGTGACGATCCTGAAAGGCCGCCTTCAGGGGCTGGCCGAAGGCGTGTTCCAGCCAGAGCCCACGCTACTGCGGTCCCTGCACCACCAGGCCGACGCCCTCGCGCGGCTGGTCGAGGATCTGCGGGTGGTCAGCCTGCTCGACAGCGGCCGCCTGCAATTGCGGTCCGTCGAGATCGATCTGGCCGCCGAGATCGAAGGGCTCGCGCGTCTCGTCGAGCGGGATCTCGCCAAGGCCGGCTTTGGTCTGCGCATGACCCTCGCGAGCGGTCGGTGCGTCGCCGATCCCGTTCGCTTGCGCCAGGCGGTGCTCGCGCTTGTCGACAACGCCGTGAAGTACGCCGCGCCCTGTGTTCTGGAGATCGTCACGCGCGTGTCGGAAGCCGAGGTCGAGATCAGCGTCATCGACCGGGGCCCTGGAATGCCCGACAGCCTCGCGCGGCGCGCGTTCGAGCCCTTCCGGCGCGGCGAGGATGTCGACGTCAAGAGCGGCTCTGGTCTGGGCCTCGCCGTGGTGCGTGGCATCGCCGAGGCCCACGGAGGGCAGGTGAGCTATGCGTGGCGCGATGGTCTTTCCGTCTTCGCGATCACGATGCCCAGACGCCCCTCGACCTGAGCCCGCGATCGGCAAGTCGGAAAAGACCGACAAAGGTGACGCGTTCGTCATTTGATAGTTGAAACTATCGAAATATGTGGCATCGTTCCGGTGCGCGTTGGGTCGAGGGCGGGCGAACCGCTCCAACGCGTCCCAAGAACTTGAATCTAGAGCCCTTTTTCTGGTGTCGATGTTTCATTCCGGACCTAGATGGGCTCTAGGCGTCGCTGTGAAGGAGGAGTTCATGCGCGCTTTCGGAGGCCCCGCGGACCTGGAGATCAAGCCGCGTAACGTCGAATTTGGACGCGGCGTCAATTATGAGCGCTGGTGGTGTGGCGGTGATCCGGTCGTCACCGCCTTCTTCAACGCGCTGTCACTGACGTTCCCGCAAGGGGAGTCTTTCTTCGTCAACAGCGTGCGTCGATATCTTCCGGAACTGTCCGAGCCGCTGCGCGGTCAGGTCGAGGAGTTCGCGCAGCAGGAAGCCTACCATTCGCGCGAGCACATGGCCTTCAACCGCCAGGTCGCGGCGGGCGGCTATGAGACCAAGGAAATCGATGCGCTGATCCGCAAGGATATCCAGGTCAGCAAGGACGCGGGTCCGGAAGTCGAGTTGGCCGTGACCGCGGCCCTCGAACATTTCACGGGCATCTTCGCCCATGCCTGGCTCAGCGATCCGCGCCACTTCAAGGATTTTCCGGAAGACCTGCGCCGGCTCTGGCAATGGCACAGCATCGAGGAAATCGAGCACAAGGGCGTGGCTTTCGACACGTTCCTTTTCGCGACGCGCGATCTTTCGCCGTTCCAGCGCTGGCTGTTCCGAACGATGGTCATGGGCAAGGTGACGTTCGAATTCTGGAAGGAGCGCTTCCGCGACATTGGCCTGCTGCTGAAACAGGACGGCCTAGATAACGCGACGAGCTGGCGGCGTCTGATCGGCTATCTGGTCGCGCGGCCGGGTCTCTTCCGGCAGGTGTTGGGGCCCTATCTAGCGTGGTACGCGCCTGGCTTCCATCCGTGGCGGCATGACGACCGCGCGCTCGCCGCTCAGGCCGAGGCCAGTCTCTCCCTCGTCCCCGCGCGTTAGAAACGGTCAGGCTTCAAACTTGCGATCGGGATCGTTGTGGTAGTAAAAACTATTCAATGATCCCGGGTCGGTCGCGTCGCCGCTTCCACGAAGGCGCCGCGGTCGCTGGGACTGTCGAGACCGCGCGGGATGGAGGAAACGAATGCTGGCTTGCTATACGGATCGCTTGAGCGCTCGCCCAGGCGAGCGTGTCTCTCTCCACGCCAGCGGCGACGGTGGCTCTTGCCGGCTTTCGATCGCCAGGGTCGGGGCCCAGCGCCGCGCCGTGCTTGAGCTCGACGGCCTGCGAGTCGATCATCATCCGGTTCCGCCGAACGCTGATCGCGACGGCTGCGGCTGGCCCGCGGCGTTCGAGATCGAGATCGGCGAGGACTGGGCCTCGGGCTATTACGACATTGTCCTGACCGATGGAACCGGGGCCGAGGCCCATCACTTCGTCGTCGTCAAGCCGCCCGTCGGCGTGCGTCGCGCGACCGCCTTGATGGTGCTGGCCACCAACACCTACCAATCCTACAACTATTGGGGCGGCGCCAACGCCTACTCCAACGTCACGGGGCTGATGAGCGGCCAGGTTCCGTTCGTCGAGGCGATGGACCAGGCGATCGGCTTGCTGTCGACGCAGCGACCGTTCCCGCCGCTGATCGTCGCGCCGCCGCCCAATCCGCCGCGCCTGATCAACCTGCGAAAGCGCGGCTTCGAGGAAGCGCCTTGGGCCGCCGACATGGCCTGGATGGTCGAGCATCGCGCCTCGCCCTATGACGGCTCGGCCGGTTTCCTGCATAAATGGGAGCACGCTTTCGTCGCCTGGGCGGAGTCCAACGGCTACGCGCTGGATTTCGCCACGGACTACGACCTGGACGTCGAACAGGACCTCCTGGACGGCTACGCGGCCGCGCTGTTCGTCGGCCATAGCGAATACTGGTCCGGCCCCCAGCGCGACCAGGTCGAGCGGTTCGTCGACGCGGGCGGCAAGGCGGCGATCTTCTCGGGGAACAGCTGCTTCTGGAAGGTTCGCTGGGAGAACGACGGCAAGACCTATGTCTGCCACAAGTGGAAGGGTTTCGAGGCCGAGGACGTGCCGCCCGAGAAGGCCACGCACCTGTGGTCGCACCCGGCGTTCCAGCGTCCGGAGGCCGCGCTTACGGGCCTCAGCTTCGTCTTCGCCGGCTATCACCGGCTGGGCATGTGCGTGTCGCGCGGCCAGGCGGGCTTCACGATCTATGACGATCGGCACTGGGCTCTCGAGGGCTCGGACCTGTTCTATGGCGACGTGATCGGCGGCGAGCTGCCGCTGATCGGCTATGAGAGCGACGGCTGCCGCTTTCAGTTCGGCGACGACGGCCTGCCCAAGGCCGTGCCGATGCTGGGCGTGCCCGAGACCCTGGAGATCATCGGCGTCGCGCCCTGCGCGTTCGGTGAGGAGGCGGGTCGGGGCTATAGCCCGATCATCCCGCCCGAGAAGTTGGACGTTATCGCCCAGGTCACCTACGGCGACGCTAGCCCCGAGGCGCAGGCCAGGGTCATGCGCGGCCACGCCGTGCTGGCCAGCTTCAAGCGTGGCGAGGGCGAGGTGTTCAACAGCGGCACCACCGAATGGGCTCACGGCCTGGCCGCGCGCGACCCGTTCATCGAGGTCATCACCCACAATGTGCTGCGGCGCTTCGGCGTCACGCGCGCCGCCTCGGCCTGAGGCGAAGGCCGTATCGTCGACGAAAAAGAAGGGCCCCTCCGAGGAGGGGCCCTTTCCATGAGCGTTACGCCGCCGGAGACATCGCGGGAAGGGCGCTCGGGGCAAGTCCGGGCACCCGTGTCGGGCGGGCGGTCGCCCCCGCGTTTCCGCGAGGGCGGGCCGTCAATCGACCATGGAATGCAGGAAGGCCAGTTTCTCGACCGGGGGCAGGGGGCCGGCGGCCTTCAGGAGCTTGAAGGACTCATCGGCCGCCTCGACCGTGTGGTCGATGTCGGCGTCGGTCATGGCCGTGGTCATGAACATGTTGTGCCAGGGGTGGAAGTAGACGCCGCGCTTCAGCAGGGCGTTGTTCCAGAAGTAGGCCTTGGCCCCGGTGGGGTCGTCGTCGAACATGATTAGGGGCATCTGGGCCGGACCTGTCTGGCGCAGGGCGAAGCCATGGCGGCCGGCGGCCTCGTCGAGGCCCGCGCGTAAGCGCTCGCCCAGCGCGATGGTGCGTTCCAGATAATCGGTGTCGCGGATCAGCTTCAGCGTCGCGAGGGAGGCGGCCATGGGCGCGGCCGAGAACCAGAACGAGCCGGTCGCATAGATGGTCGCGGCGGCGAAGCGAGCTTTTTCGGCGCCCAGGAGGGCCGAGATGGGGTGACCGTTGGCGATCGCCTTGCCCCAGGCCGACAGATCCGGCTTGACCCCGACCAACGACCAGCTGCAGTCACGCGCCAGGCGGAAGCCGGCGCGAACGTCATCGACGATCAGCAGCGCCTCGTGCTCGTCGCACAGTTCGCGGGCGCGTCGGGCGTAGGCCGGATCAGGCAGTTCCTGGTCGACGAAGGTGTCGTGCTTGATGGGCGAGGCGAAGATGGCCGCCAGGTCCGAACCGGCCGCCTTGACCGCCGCTTCCAGGCTTTCGACGTTGTTGTATTCGTAGAACACTTGGTTGGCGCGGTCCGCTTCGGTGACGCCGTTTTTCAGCGGCGTGCACCAGGGCGCGGCGCCGTGATAGGCGCCCTTGGCCAGCACGATGGTCTTCTTGCGGGTGAAGTTGCGGGCGATCATCATCGCCATGGTCGTGGCGTCGGTGCCGTTCTTGCAGAACATCGCCCAGTCGGCGTGGCTGACCTGAGCGGTCAGGGCCTCGGCCAGTTCGACCATGGCCTGGCCCGGACCCGTCATGGTGTCGCCGCGCTTCATGCGGTCGACATAGGCCGCGTCGATCGCCTCATGCCCATAGCCGAACAGGTTCGGGCCATAGCCGCACAGGTAGTCGATGTAGCGGTTGCCATCGGTATCCCACAGATAGGCGCCTTGGGCCCGATCGTAGAACTGCGGATAGTCGTCGGGCAGCAGCATCACGGACTGGTGGCCGTACATCCCGTTGGGGATCACCGCCATGGCGCGTTCACGCAGCGCCGCATCCTTGCTGTTCGTCCAGGCCATGCCTTGTCCCCTATAAGATAGTTTTGACTATTATAATGGCCGAGGCATATTGTCTGTCAATGCATTGGGAGGACCTCTGATGAAGAAGAACGGATTGGCGTGCATCGGGCTGACGACCCTGGACGTGGTCGCCCGCGCCATAGATGAGCTGCCCAAGGTGGAGGGGACCGGCCTGATCGAAGGCATCGCCTGCGCGCCCGCCGGGACCGCGGGGGCGCCGGCGCTGCTGGCGGCGCGTTTGGGCGTGCCCAGTCGGCTGATCTCGGCGGTGGGCGACGACCTGACCGGCCGCTTTATCCGCGCGGCACTGAGCGACGCCGGCGTCGATGTCTCCGACCTGGAGACCTTGCCAGGCCTGCCTAGCTCGACGACCCTGCTGGCCGTCTCGTCCAGCGGCGTGCGTCCTGGCTTCCATGCCCTGGGCGCGGGCATGCTGGCCCGGGTCACGCCAGGCGCTCTCCAGGCGGCCTCGGAGGTCGGCTTCCTGCACTATGGCGGCGTCGGCGGTCCCAAGCTCGATGGCGGCGAAGGGCTCTCGATCGTTCAAGCGGCCTCGCGCGCGGGCGCTGTGGTCACTTGCGACCTGATCGCGCCGCAGCCTTCGGCGATCGAAGAGGTTCGGCGCTTGCTTCCCCACGTCGACTATTTCCTGCCGAGCGCCGCCGAGGCGGTGTTCCTGACTGGTCAGCAGGACCTTTTCGCCGCCGCCGAGACCTTCCGGTCCTGGGGCGCCAAGGCCTGCATCATCAAGAATGGCGGTCGGGGCTCGGTGGTCGTCCTTGACGATGTCAGCACGACCTTGCCCGCCTATGCGATCACGCCGGTCGACACGACCAGTTGCGGGGATTCCTACTGCGCCGGCTTCATCGCCGCCCTGTCACGCGGCTGGGCGCCTCTGGACGCCGCGCGCTTCGGGACGGCCACCGCCGCGCTGGTCGCCCAGGGCCTGGCCACGCTGGGCAAGGTCGAGAGCTTCGAGGCCACCGAGGCGGCGATGCGCCAGATGACCCTGAGCGAGGCGGCGTGATGAGCGGGATTCCTCAAGAAGTCGCCCTGCGCGCGCGCATGGTCGAGGTGATGCAGGCCATGGACGCACGGGGCCTCAACCGGGGCACGTCCGGCAATGTCTCGGCGCGCTGCGGTCCCGACATGCTGGTCACGCCCAGCGGCGTCCCGGCCGGGCGGCTGACCGCCGAGCACATGGTTCTGATCCGGCCCGACGGCTCCACGCCCGAAGGAGCGCTGAAGCCGTCCAGCGAATGGCGGATGCATCAGGGGATTCTCGATCGCCGTCCCGATGTCGGCGCCGTGGTCCACTGCCATTCGCGCCACGCGACGATCCTGGCCTGCGCTGGTCGGCCGATCCCGGCCATGCACTACATGGTCGCCGTCAGCGGCGGCAGCAGCGTGCCGGTCGCGCCCTACGCCACCTTCGGTTCGGTCGAGTTGGCCCAGGCGGTGGTGGAGGCGCTGGACGGCCGCTATGCCACGCTGATGGCCAATCATGGCCAGATCGTCGCCGCGCCCAATCTCGATTTCGCCCTGGCCATCGCCGAGGAGGTCGAGGAGCAAGCGGCCGTGTATTGGGGAACTCTGGCAATCGGCGGGCCCAGCCTGCTGGCCGAGGACGAAATGGACCGCATCCTGCTGCGGTTCAAATCCTACGGGCAACGCTGATCGCGGAGACGCTTAAGCCGACGAACATGTTGTAGAGCCGCCCAGCCCTCGCCGGGCGGCTCTTGTCTTCTAGTAGTGGTAGCGCAGGAACACGCCCAGGCTTCTGGGGCGGTTGTAGGTGAGGAGATCCTCGCCGAGGCTGTCGATATTCGAGATCGCGACCGTGTAGGTCTTGTCGAACAGGTTGCGGGCGAAGGCGCCGGCCTCGATCTTCTGGTCCGGGGAGCGCCAGCTGAGCTGAGCGCCGGCGATCCAGACCGCGCCCTGCGACAGGCGCGGCGCGTTCGAGTTGTCGAAATAGATCTTCGACGAATAGTTGGCGTCGACATTGGCCACGATCGAGGCGCCGTTCGCCAGGGGCGCGACCCAGGTCGCGGCGGTGTTGAACGTCACCTTGGGCGATTGCGGCAGCCAGTTGCCGGTGAAGTTGTTGCCTTCGGAGATGTAGTCGCCGTACTTGGCGTGCAGCAGCGACAGGCCAGCGGTCAGGGTCAGCGGCTGGATCGGACGAGCGGTGATCTCGGCCTCGCCGCCATAGACCTTGGAGTTGGCGGCGTTGCTGAGCACCAGCACCGTCAGGCCGTTGCGGGTCGCCTGGGCGAAAACCTGTTGGTTCTTATAGTCGTAATAAAAGCCCGACACGTTCAGGCGGACCCGACGATCGAAGAACTCCGACTTCACGCCCAGCTCATAGGCGTCGAGCGTTTCGTTCTTATAGGGCTCCATCTGGGCGGCCGTCGTGGCCATGCCGCCGAAGAAGCCGCCGCTCTTATAGCCCCGGTTATAGGTGGCGTAGACGTTGGTGTCGTCGCTCACGGCGTAGCGCAGGCCAAGACGGCCCGACACGGCCGAGAAGGTCTTGCTCTGCTTGGAGGTCAGGATGACGACGGCGCCGTCATCGGCCTGGCTCCTGTAGTCGATGGACTTGTCGTCGGCGGACCAGCGAAGACCCACCGTGCCGGTCAGCCTGTCGGTCAGCTTATAGTCGGCCTGGCCGAAGACGGCGTAGCCCTTGGTCTTCTGGGTGTAAGGATAGCCGAAGACGGCGACGCTGTTATCGAGGCTGAGGCCGGTCGGATTGTCGGGCGTTGTGAATAGCGGCCGCAGAGCGCGCAGCACGTCCTGACGGGTGTTGTCCTGAACCTGCTCGTCCATGAAGTACCCGCCGAGCACCCACTTGAAGCGCGCCGCCTCGTCGTCGGACTGAAGGCGCACCTCCTGGGTGAACTGGTGCTGACGCGACCGGTAATTGATCTCGAGCATCTGCAGGGGACTGGCGTCGGTGTTCTCGAGGTCGTTGCGGTGCGCCCACTGCCACGCCGTGACCGAGATCAGGGACATGCCGCCCAGTTTCCAGGTCGCCTGGCTGGACGCGCCGAACAGGTCGACCTTGTCCTTGCCTTCCAGATTGGCGTCCGTCGCGCGAGTATTGTTGTCGGTGTCGGCGTAGCCGAGCAGGTCGGTGCACTGGCCGCTGGAATAGGCCGAGGAGGCGCAGAAGCCGTCGGGGCCGGTGGCGGCGGCGGTCTTCGGGAACAGCGCCCTGTGCTGAGGAGCGGTGGCGTCGCCGCGATTGACGTAGCGGTTGACCTGCGCCAGCAGCTCGAAATCCGAGCTCGGCGTGTACAGCATCGAGAGACGACCCGCCCAGTGGTTGGCGGCGTTGAGGTCGTGACCGGTGACGCGATTGTAGGTGTAGCCGTCATCCTTGACGTATTGCGCGGCGGCGCGGAACGCCAGCTTGTCGGCCACGATCGGGCCGCCGACGCCGAGGTCGGCCGTGACGGCGTTGAAGCTGCCGTACTCAAGCGACGCGTCCGCGCCGAAGGTCTGGCTAGGGCGCTTGGTGGTGATGTTGATCGCGCCGCCATTGGTGTTTCGACCGTAGAGGGTGCCTTGCGGACCGCGCAGCACCTCGACCTGGGCGAGATCGAAGAAGCCCGCCATCTGGGCTAGGGGCGAGCCGATATAGACGCCATCGACATAGACGCCGACGCCGCTGGAGGCGTTCGGGTTGAAGTCGCTCAAGCCCACGCCGCGAATGTAGATCTTGGGATTGGCGGCCGCGTCGGCGGAGCTGATGCGCATCCCAGGCGCGAGGTTGTTGAGGGCCAGGACGTCCTTCACGCCGCGCGCGGCGAGGGCGTCGCCGGTCAGGGCGGTCACCGACACGGGCACGTCCTGCAGGTTTTCGGAACGCTTTTGGGCGGTGACGACGATTTCCTCGATCGCCGTGCTGTCCTGCTTGGCGGGCTGGCTCTGAGCCGCAGCCGCCCCGGCCGACAGCGCCAGAACGGCGCAGCCCAGGAACATAGACGCTTTCATGTTCTTCTCCCCATACACCCAGTACTCCGACCGGTCCCGGCCATTACGATAATAAAAACTATCGCGATGCAAGGGGGATGCGCGCAAGCCGTCGCGAGGCCGCGCGACGCGCGGCCGTCATGGCGCCCAGTTAACGGGCGAAAACTGGGTAAAAAGCGTTCGCGCGGAATTGGAAGGTCCGCTCGCGAGGTTCCGCCCGCGAGGTCGGCCATATCGATCCGGCCACGATCTGGGCCGCGCCCGGATCAGTCCTGGGCCAATTGCGACCGTCGGGGGAGGTCGAAATGGTAGCGGCCGATCATCCAGGCGACTTCCTCGATGACCATGTCCTCATCGAGCTCGGGGTCCTCGACCAGCATTTCCATGGCCGCGTAGCCCATCAGTTCGGAGACGCGCATCGACAGCTTGAGCCGTTCCTCGTCGACCGCGGGACCGTCCTGCAGTCGGAAGGCATAGATCCGATCCAGCACCGCCGTGCGCGATTGGGCGCGGACGTCCTGCAGCGGCGGCAGGGCGCGGATAGCCCTCAGGATCCAGAGCCCGCCGGGGAAGGCGCGGGTGACGGTGATGATCTCTTTCTGCAGGCGGATGTGGCTCTCCACGGCGGCGGAAAGCGTCGTCCAATGGGCGCCGCCCGCCTCGACCCAAGCGAAGACGACCTGGTCCTGGGCGTCCATCAGTCGCCGGGTCAGCTCGGTCAGAAGCGCGTACTTGTTGGGGAAGTAACGGTAGAGGGCCGGCGGAGTCAGGCCCGCCCGCTCGCAGACCAGATTGGTTGTCAGCCGCTCGAAGCCCACCTCGGCCAGGAGCTCTCCGGCGGTCGCCAGGATGGCTTCGAAGGTATTGATGCCGTTGCGCCGCGACGGTCGCGACTTGGCTTCGAGTTCGGGATTGCTCACCAGGCGTCCTTGAAGAGGGCCGCGGACCAGCGACCTCCATCGTCAGATAGCAATACCGACGCTTGAAGAGAACCTGTCGCGGCGAGGCCGCGCCCGAGAACGGTCTTGAAGCCGTCCGCCAAGCGCCGGCGGCGTGGCGGAAGAGGCGAGGTGACGCCAATGAAAGCGGCATGTCCTAGGATCATCGCTCCCAAGACCGATTGACGATGGCCTTGCGATAGCAAAAGCTAACATTAAGGCGCGCGGGCGGAGACCCGGTAAGTTTCATCCGAGCCTAGGAGGAATTTCATGTCGGCCGAGGACACCCAAGCGCGCGCGTCGAGGGCCCATGACGGCTGGATCGGTCAGCGACCGTCGGCGGCGCGGATCGCTGCCTTCCTCGCGGTTGGCTCGATCGCCCTGATCATGGCCGGCGTCCAGCCCGTGGTGCTGGGCGGGCTGGTCACCGCGGGGCGCCTCGATGTCAGCCAACTGGGCTGGAGCGTGACCATCGAGTTTCTCGCCATCGGCGTGGGCGTTGGCCTGGCAGACGCCCTGTTGCCGCCCCGCCGCCTCAAGCTGATCGGCCTGACCGCGGCGCTCGTTCTGGCCGCGATCAATTTCGCCGCGTTCGAGGTTTCCGGGCTTGGCGTCGTGGTGACGCGCGGTCTCGCGGGCTTGGCCGAGGGCGCCATTGTCTGGCTGACGACGCTGATGATCGTCCGCTCGCCGACCCCGGGACGCTGGAGCGGGGTGTTCCTGGTCAGCCAGGCGGTTCTGCAGGTCGCGTGCGCGGCCGGCATACCGATCCTGGTCTCGCCCGCGCTGGGCGCCAACGCGGGCTTCGCCACCCTGGGAGCCAGCGCCGCGCTGGCGGGGATCATCGCGCTCGTCTTGCCAGACCGCCTCGCGCCCTTGGCGGGCAACCGGAGCGACGAGCCGGTTCTGGCCGAGCCGATTCCAAAGGCGGCCTATGTCAGCCTGGCGGCGGTCTTCCTGATCTTCTCGTTCTTCATCGGCTTCCTAGCCTATGTGGAGCGGCTGGCGGGGCAGGCGGGGCTGACGCCCGTCCAGGGAGGGTTGGCCGTCGCCCTGGCCTTGGGCGCTTCGATCGCGGGCTCGGGTCTGGCGGCGGTGCTGGCCGACAAGATCGCCTATCATCGCGCCTTGCTGGTCTGCGCGCCGATCTTTCTGGCGGTGCTGGTCGGTCTGTGGGGGCTCCCCGGTTCGGGCGTCTTCTTCGTCCTCGCGGGTCTCCATGGACTGGCCTGGGGCTTCCTGCAGGCCTTGCAAGCGCCATTTGTCATCGAGTCCGATCCCTCGCGGCGCGCGGTGCTGCTCGCGCCCAGTGTTCAGGCGGTGGGCGCGGCCGCCGGCCCGATGCTCTGCTCGTTCTTCGTGACCGTCCAGGACGCGCGAGGCGTGCTGGTCGCCTCGGGCGCCTGTCTGGCCCTCTCGTTCGTGTTGGCGATAGCGCTGTGGGTCTCGCGTCGCCGTCGCCAGGCAAGGTCCGCGCTGGCCGTCGTCTGAAGGAGGGCGGGCGAGACCGCGAATGACCTCGCAAACCCGGCTTGACCAGTGGTGTTATATAGTAACATTGTTGGCCATGAGCACGATGGTTGAGGGGCGGTCTTGACGCTTGGGTTGCGATATCGAGCCGACACGGCGCGTGGCGCCGGTCAAACGCTGGCGGCCATGGCGAAGGCCTAATGGGCCTCTACCCGGCCGCTTGACGCTCAAAACGACCTCTTTCCTTGATTAATGACGGCGAGAAGGGCCTCCTCTTTCGCCTGGACCACGGCGGCTGACGCCGCTGAACGGAGACTTCGACATGCGCAATCTCTTCCTGGGCGCCAGCGCGGCCTGCCTGGCCGCTTTCGCCTCCAGCGCCGCCCTGGCGGACGAGGGCATGTGGACCTACGACAATTTCCCGGCCGCCCAGGTCAAGGCGACTTACGGCGTGACGCTGGACAAGGCCTGGCTGGATCATGTGCAGGCCAACGCCGTGCGTCTGTCGACCGGTTGCTCGGCCTCGGTGGTGTCGGCGCAAGGGCTGGTTTTGACCAACCACCACTGCGTTTCGGACTGCGCTCAGGACCTCTCGACCGCGACCAGCGACCATCTGAAGACCGGCTATGTCATCGCCAACCGCGAGGAGGAGCGCACCTGTCCGGGGATGCAGGCCGAGGTGCTGCTGTCCATCAAGGACGTGACCGACACGGTCAAGAGCGCCGCCTCGGGCAAGGCCGGCGGCGAGTTCGTCAAGGCGCGCAACGCCGCCATCGCCGACATCGAGCGCACCAACTGCGCGGGCAAGGAGGCGGTCCAGACCTGCCAAGTGGTCAACCTTTACCAGGACGGCCAGTACAAGCTCTACACGTTCCGCAAGTTCTCGGACGTCCGGCTGGTCTTCGCGCCCGAGCTGGCGACGGCCTTCTTCGGCGGCGATCCCGACAATTTCAACTTCCCGCGCTACGACCTCGATATGTCGTTCGTGCGCCTGTACGAGAACGGCAAGCCGGTCGCCACGCCGGGGCACCTCGTCTGGAATCCCGCGCCGCCGAAGGATGGCGAGCTGACCATCGTCGCGGGCAACCCCGGTACGACCAACCGTCTGCTGACCGCCGACCAGCTGGCCTTCCTGCGTGACGTCAGCTTCCCGATGACCCTGACCCAGCTGGCGGAACTGCGCGGCCGCTTGATTGAGTTCGGCAAGCGCGGTCCGGAACAGCAACGCGTCGCCAGCCACGAACTCTTCGGCATCGAGAACAGCTACAAGGTCTATGTCGGCCAGCTACAGGCCCTGTCGGGGCCGGGCTTCCTGGACGGCAAGCGCCAGGCCGACGCCGAGCTGAAAGCCAAGGTCGCCGCCGATCCCAAGCTCGCGGCCGCGACGGGCGATCCCTGGGCGAAGATCGCCGCCGTCCAGACCGAGCGCGCCGGCCTCTATGCGCCCTACGTTTTGCTGGAAGGCCGCGCGGGCTTCTTCTCGCCGCTCTACGGTTACGCCGTCGAACTGGTCCGCGCGGCCCAGGAGCGCGCCAAGCCGAACACCGAGCGCCTGCCGGAATACGCCGACGCCCGCCTGCCGCTGCTGGAAAAGGAAATCACCGACGCCAAGCCGGTCGACAAGGATCTCAACCAGCTGCAGATCGAGTTCTGGCTGCTGAAGGTGCGCGAGGTGCTGACCGCCGACGCGCCCCAGACCAAGCTGCTGCTGGGCAAGGACTCGCCCGAGACCATCGCCGCGCGGCTTTCGGGCTCGACCCTGGCCGATCCGGCCGTGCGCAAGGCGCTGTGGGACGGCGGCCTGCCGGCGATTCAGGCGTCCAAGGATCCGCTGATCCAGTACGTGCTGGCCACGGACGGCGCCGCCCGCGCGGCGCGCAAGGCCTATGAGGAGCGGGTCACCGGGCCGAGCGGGCAAGCCGCCCAGAAGATCGCGGCCGCGCGCTTCGCGGTCTATGGCGACAAGGTCTATCCGGACGCCACGTTCAGCCCCCGCCTTAGCTACGGCAAGGTGGCCGGCTGGACCTATCGCGGTCAGACGGTTCCCTACGCCACCACCTTCAAGGGGCTGTGGGAGCGCGCCACCGGCCAGGATCCGTTCGCTCTGGCGCCGCGCTGGGAAGCCGCGCGCGGAAAGCTCGCCGACGATACTGTGTTCGATTTCGTCACCACCAACGATATCACCGGCGGCAATTCCGGTTCGCCGGTCCTGAACGCCAAGGGCGAGGTGATCGGCGCGGCCTTCGACGGCAACATCCACTCGCTGGGCGGCGCCTTCGCCTATGACGGCTCGATCAACAGAACGGTCGTGGCGTCCACGGCCGCCGCGACGGAGGCTTTCGTCAAGGTCTACGGCCAGCAGGCCCTGGTCGACGAACTGCTGGGCAAGCCCTCCAAGAAGGGCGGTCGCTGACGCGCCGGAGGGCGGGTTGGGCTTGGACTTTTAAGGTTGGATCATAGTGATGCGTAAGCGTTCGACGAGCGATCAAGGCGGCGTCGCCGATGGCGGCGCGCGGGGGCGCCCTTCGCGTCGGGGCCTTCTTGGCGCGTTGGCCTTGGCCGGGGCGGGCGTGTCGGCCCAGGCCGCCGGGGCCGCGCCGACGCGGACATCCCGCGCCGAGATCGACCGCCGACTGGGCGAGGCGATCGACACGGTCGTGGTGATCTATGCCGAGAACCGGAGCTTCAACAATCTGTTCGCGGGGTTCCCGGGGCTCGAGCGGCCGCTGGCGGCCGAACCGCCCGAGCGCGTCGAACAGCGCGACCGCGATGGACGGCCCCTGGCTCACCTGCCGCCGGTCTGGGGCGGCATGGTTCCGCACGAGCAGGTCGTGGAGCACACGCGCTACAAGATCGGCGAGGCGGACCTGCCGCGCCTTCCCAACGCGCCGTTCGCCCTGGCGACGCCCAGCGGGGATCCTCTGCCGCACGGGGTCGTCACGCGCGACCTCGTGCACGCCTTCTACCAAAACCAGATGCAGATCAATGGCGGCGCCAACGACCGGTTTGTCGCCTGGGGCGACAGCGGCGCGCTGGTGATGGGCCACTATGGCGACGCGTCGGTGAACCTGCGCCTCTGGCGGTTGGCCGAGCGCTTCACGCTCTGCGACAACTTCTTCATGGGCGCGTTCGGCGGTTCGTTCCTGAATCACCAGTACCTGATCGCGGCCCGGCCGCCGTTCTACCCCGACGCCGACAAGGGCCCGGCCAAGGGGTTGCTCGCCACGGTCGAGGGGGGCGACCCCAAGGGCGCGCGGCTCAAGCCTCTGGTCGGCAGTCCGGCCAGCGCCCTGGATGGTCGGCCGCGCTTCGGGCCAAGCACGCTGACGCCGGATTTCTGGGCGGTGAACACCATGATGCCGCCCTACGCGCCCAGCGCCAGTCGCGATCCGAACGATCCTCGCCTGGCCGACGCCAAGCAGCCGTTGACCCTGCCGCCGCAAGGCCACGAGACGATCGGCGACCGGCTCTCGGCCAAGGGCGTCGAGTGGGCCTGGTACGCCGGTGCTTGGGCGCTGGCCCTCGCGGGGACCGGCGACGACGCGGCGCTGTTTCCGGCGCGGCCCAATTTTCAGGTTCACCACCAGCCGTTCAACTATTTCGCCCGCTATGCTCCGGGCGCTCCCGGACGTGGGCGGCTGCGCGACGCGGGCTTCGGCGACAGCGCTCGCACCAATCGGTTCATGGCCGACGCCCAGGCCGGGCGACTGCCGGCCGTCAGCTTCTACAAGCCGCAGGGCGATCTCAACATGCACGCCGGCTATTCGGACGTGGACGCCGGCGACCGCCACATCGCCCGCGTGATCGACGCCCTGATGAGCGGTCCGCAGTGGGCCAAGATGCTGGTCGTCGTGACCTTCGACGAGAACGGCGGCTGGTGGGATCATGTCGCGCCGCCGAAGGGGGATCGTTGGGGACCGGGAACGCGCATCCCGGCGCTCGTCGTGTCGCCCCATGCCCGACGCGGTCACGTCGACCACACGGTCTATGACACCGGCTCGATCCAACGCCTGCTGAACCGCCGGTTCGGGCTGGCGCCGTTGCCCGGCGTCGTCGCGCGGGACCAGGCGATGATCGCGGCCGGCGGCGTCGCGCCCGGTGATCTCACGCAGGCGCTGGATCTGGGCTAGCTGAAAGCGCCCGCCGCGGGCGCGCCTGGCCGCCAGAGGGGAGGCTTTGGCGGTGGTCGATCGTTGGGGGCTGCATCGAAGCGAACCCGCGGCGGGACAGAGGGTTTAAATCATATATGTTATAACATAACAATACTTGCGAGGGCGGGTTGGCGCGCGCTATCGATGTTATATTATAACATTTAGAGGCCGCCATGACCGTCGCGACAAATCCACAGTCCCGCCGCGTGGACCGGCGGCTGCCGGTCACGGTGCTCTCGGGCTTTCTTGGCGCGGGCAAGACCACGCTGCTGAACCACGTCCTGGCCAATCGCGAGGGCAAGAAGGTCGCGGTCATCGTCAACGACATGAGCGAGGTGAACATCGACGCGGCCTTGGTCGCCGAGGGCGCTGCCGACCTGTCGCGCACCGATGAAGCCCTGGTCGAGATGTCCAACGGCTGTATCTGCTGCACCTTGCGCGAGGATCTGCTGAAGGAGGTGCGCCGTCTGGCCGCCGAGCGTCGGTTCGACTACCTGCTGATCGAGTCCACGGGTATTTCGGAGCCCATGCCCGTGGCCGCCACGTTCGACTTCCGCGACGAAGACGACCAAAGCCTGTCGGACGTGGCGCGGTTGGACACGCTGGTCACGGTGGTCGACGCCTTCAATTTCCCGCGCGACTACGGGTCGCGCGATCGTCTGGCCGATCGTGGCGAGACGGCGGGGGAGGGCGATGATCGCACGGTCGTCGATCTGCTGGTCGAGCAAGTCGAATTCGCCGACGTCATCGTCCTGAACAAGACCGACCTCGTGTCCGCCGAGGACCTCGGGCGGCTCGAGGGCGTCATCGCGACCTTCAATCCGCAGGCGCGGATCGTTCGCGCGGCGCGGGGCGCTGTCGCGCTGGACGACGTGTTGGATACCGGTTTGTTCGATCCCGTTCGCGCCGAGGGCGCGGCGGGCTGGCAGAAGGCGCTGATGGGCCAGATGCTGCCCGAAACCGAGGAATATGGGATCAGCCATTTCGTCTATCGCGCCGCGAAGCCTTTTCATCCCGAGAAGCTTAAGGCGTGGCTGAATAGCGAATGGCCCGGCGTCATCCGGTCCAAGGGCTTCCTCTGGCTGGCCACTCGCCATGACCGTGTCGGCGGCTGGAGTCAGGCCGGCGCCATCACACAGTTTGGTCCGCAGGGCCGTTGGTGGGCCACGGCCCCGCGCGAGCGCTGGCCGGATGATCCGACCTGGCGCGCCGCGATCGAGAAGGTGTGGCGGCCGATACATGGCGATCGGCGCCAGGAGATCGTGCTGATCGGGCAGAATATGGATCGCGGAGCGCTGGAGAGGGGCTTCGACGCCTGCTTGGTGTCCGACTTGCAGTTCGGCTTTGGCCCCAAGGCCTGGGCCAAGCTCTCCGATCCGTTTCCCGCATGGGACTGATGGCGCCGGAGACCGACGTCGAGGATATCTATGCCGAGCCGTCCGCGGCATGGGTGGCCAAGCGGTTCGGCCTCACCTTCGATGAAGCCGAGTGGGTCTTGGTCCTCTACCGGTTCCAAGCCCTTTATCCGAACGGCCCCTTACCCGGGCGCTTCTTTTGCGAGGCCCTGTGAGGTTCCGCCGCTGACCAGATGGGCCCTAGAGACGCGAACTTTCCGCGGCCAGCGTGACGGAACCCCGGCCCTCGTGCATCTATCTCTTTAGAGTGTGCGGCGGTGAGGAGACGTGTTGGAAGGGCGGGCCCGCGTTACGATCTGGTTGGGGCGGCACATCCTTCCCCACGAAGCGGACCTGCGCGTCTGGCTCAAGCAGTCCTTCGCCAATGCTGGGGATGTCGACGACATTATCCAGGAGACCTATTGCAGGTTGGCGGCCTTGACCCAGATCGATCATATCGAGCATCCGAGGTCCTATTTCTTCCAAGCGGCGCGCAGCGTGGCGCTGGAACAGCTTCGGCGCGCGCGCGTGGTTCGGATCGAAACGGTTAGCGAGATGGAGAGCCTCAATCTCATCCTCGATGACCCTTCCGCCGAGCGTGTGGTTTCGGGTCGGCGCGAGCTTGAGCGCGTTCGGGGGCTGATCGCCGCTCTGCCGGACCGTTGTCGACGGATCATCGAAATGCGCAAGATAGAAGGCTTGCCGCAACGCGAGATCGCCCGCCGGCTGGGCGTGACCGAGAACATTGTCGAGAACGAGTCCGTGAGGGGGCTGCGCGCCATTCTCGCGGCCATCACCGAACAGGACGCTCCAGCGAGGGCGAAGAGACCGAGAGTGAGTAGTGATGGTCGATCGCGAAAGCGCCGCTGACATCGACGCCGCCGCCGCCCGATGGGTGGTCCGGGCGGACCGTGACGGGGACGATCCCGGTTTCCAGGCCGAGCTCGAGGCCTGGCTGGCCGCCGATCGTCGCCGAAGCGGCGCCTATGCGCGGGCCCAGGCGGGGTGGAAACATCTGGACCGTTCCAGCGTGCTGGCGCCGACGGTGTCCGGGGGATCGCGCCTGCGGCGGCGGAGCATCATCGCCGGGCTGGGCGCCGTGGCCGCCGGCGTGACCGCGGCGGTCGTGGTCCCGCGGCTGCTGGTCCGACGCTACGGCACCACGCTTGGCGAGATCCGGCGAGTGCCGATGGCCGATGGCTCGGTGGCGGCGATCAACACGGATTCCGAAGTGGAAGTGTCTTTGCGTCCTCGCTTGCGCGCGGTGAGGCTGGCGCGCGGCGAGGCCTGGTTCGAGGTGGCGAAAGATCCCGTCCGTCCTTTCGTGGTCGAGAGCGGGCCGGTTCGGGTTCGGGCGGTGGGCACGGCGTTCTCGGTGCGCCGACGCGAGGGCGGCAGCGATGTGCTGGTCACCGAAGGGGTGGTCGAGGTCTGGACGCGAGATGGTGGCGCGCCGCCGCGACGCGTGTCGGCCGGTGAACGGGTGTTCGCCGAGAATGACGCGGGCGTGCTGACGCCGCCGAAGGCCGACGCGGATCTAGGCCGCCAGTTGGCGTGGCGCGACGGGCAGATCGTGCTGGACGGCCAGACGCTGGCCGAGGCCGCCGCCGAGTTCAATCGCTACAACGATCGCAAGATCGAGGTGGCCGACGCGCGCTTGGCCGACAAGCGCTTTGTCGGCTGGTTCCGCATCAACGATCCCGAGGGCTTCGCCCAGGCGGCGGCGGCGACCTTCCACGGCCAAATCACTCAGCGGGAGGACGCCATCATCCTCCGAGCCGCCTCGGGATCCTGACAAATTTATCAAATTTTCTGACGGAACCTGTCTCCCGGCGCATCCCTACTATTAGGCGCTCCGAGAAGCGTCGATTTAAGCAACGCTAAGGGAGGGGGCTCATGCGGACGCAGGGCGGCCACTATAGATCCTATTTGATGCTCGCAACGAGCGCCGTGACCTTGATGGTCGCCGCTGGCGCCGAGGCCCAGGTGCGCAAGTTCGATGTTCCCGCGCAGCCAGCCACGACCGGTATCCCCCTGTTCGGCAAGCAGGCCGAGACGCAGATCCTCGCGCCGCAGAGCGCGATTCAAGGGCAGCGCGTCAGCGCGGTCCAAGGCACCTACACTGTCAGCGAGGGGCTGGAGCGGCTGCTTCGGGGGTCCAATCTGCAGGTGGTCTCCAACAACGGCCGCACTATCGTTCTCGACCAAGGCGCTCGGCCGGCGGATCCGGCCGCCGCGCCCCAGGCCGAGCCGACGACCGTGGACGAGGTCGTGGTCACCGGGATGACGTCCCGTAATCGCCCGCTGATCACGGCGTCCGCCGACATCACCTACGCCACCCGTGACGACCTCGAGCGCAAGGCGCCGCGCTCCACCGCCGATCTGTTGGAGATGGTGCCGGGGATCTTCGTCGAGGGCACGGCGGGCGAGCTTTCGAACAACTATTCGGTCCGTGGCCTGCAGGGGGGCGGTCAGCGCTTCATCCAGCTGGAGGAAGACGGCCTACCGGTCATCTACCAGGGCGGTGGCGCGGACTTCTTCTTTTCCGAGGACATCACGATCGACCGTCTCGAGGCGGTCAAGGGCGGCACGTCGGGCATTCTCACGGTCAACGGCGCTGGCGCGACCATCAACTTCATCTCCCGCAAGCCCAACTTCACCAAGGCCGAGGGCGTCGCGCGCCTGACCGGTTACAATTACGGGCTTAAGCGGGCAGACGTCTATTATAGCGCCCCGATCACGGACAAGCTGGCCTTCAACGTCGGGGGTTATATCCAGTCGAACCCCGGCGTGCGCCACAACACCTTCGACTATGACGGCTATCGCTTCAAGGCGATGCTGGAATACCGTTTCGACGGGGGCGGCTATGCGCGGCTGACCGGCAAGGTCGGCGACGTCAAGGCGGCGTACTATGCGGACCAGCCCTATGCGTATAGAAACGGCAAGCCCGGCGCGATCCCCGGCCTGGACACCCAGTTCGACAATATCGGCGGCGACGCCTTCGCCAGGCTTTCGGTCCCGGTCTCGACGGCCGTCGAGAGCGACGGATTTCGGGATTTCCGGTTCTCGGAAGGCGTGCGGGTCAAGACCAAGCAACTGCGGCTCGATATCGAGAAGCCGATCAGCGACTCTTTCGAGGTCTTCGCGCGCGCCCGCTATCTCGATCTGAGCGACGATTTCAACGGCCTGTTTCCGGGCTCGGGCACAGGCAACGCCGGCTTGGCCAGCGCGGTCGCCTATCTGACGCCGGGCGCGGGCTCGCCGATCAATGACCTGCTCACGCTGGGACAGGCCGCCTATCCGACGGCCGCGCGGTTCGGGATCAAGAACCTGCGGACCGGCGTCGTCGTCGGCGCCAACCAAGTCGCCACGCTGAACGCGCTGAACGGCAATGGCTTTCTGCAACAGACCACCCTCAACCACGACTACCAGTCGGGCCACGACCTGGCCGTCAATGTCGGAGGGCGCTGGGAGCAGCGGGGCGAGGGTTATCAAAACTCGCTGACCGCGGGTCTGCAATATTACGATGTGAGCCGCTCGCAGAACCAGTCGGCGGTCGCCTCGGTGGTCAACGATGTCCGGAACAAAAGTGACATCTACGACATCGTCGCGCTGAACAGCAGCAACGCCGTCGTCGGCACGCTGAGCGACAACGGCATGATCTCGTATGGCAATTGGGGCGCCGGGATGCGCCGCAACGAGGACAAGTCCGTCTCGGTCTACGCCAACGACGAACTGGCGATCGGTGAGAAGATCCACATCGATGGCGGCGCGCGGTGGGAAAGCGACGACGCCACCCACTTCGACGGCAACACCGCGGCGGTCAATCAGCCGGTCCAGCCCGGCGTCGTCGGCGTGGTCCGCACGGTCGGTTCGACCTTCGACGGCACCTATTCGGTGACGCGAAAGACGCGCGCCAAAGTCGCCTGGACGCTGGGGGCCAGCTATCTGTTTACGCCCAGCCTCTCGGTCTATGGCCGTTACGCCAGCGGCTTCCAGACCAACAACACCGATCCCATGACCAAGATCGAGCTGTACGAAGCCGGGGTTCGGTTCAAGCGCGGCGATCTGATCAACGCCTCGGCCACGGTGTTCCGCACCAACTTCAACAATCAGTTCTACAACTTCATCGATCCCGCCGACCCGACGAAGCAGACGAGCTTCCTGGCCGACCTGCATACCAATGGGATCGAGCTGGATGCGATGATCCGTCCCAACGCATGGTTTTCGGTCGATATCGCGGGCGTGCTCCAGAGGCCGCAGCTGAACAATCTGAGGCTGAATGGCGTGGCCCAGCCAACCTATGACGGCAACCGACCCGAGCGGACGCCTGCCCGACTCCTCACGATTACGCCGACCGTCAAGCTGCCCAACGGCCTCGGCGAGATCTACGCGCGATACAAGTACATCGGCAAGATCTACGCCGACTCCGGAAATGGCGTGGCCCTCCCGTCCTACGGCGTGACCAGTGTGGGGATCTCCCTGAACGTCAAGGACAACATCCAGGTCAGCTTCAACGCCGACAACATCTTCGACGTCGTGGGCCTGACCGAGGGCAATCCGCGCCAAGGCCAAACCCAGAACGCGGCGTCGGGTTACTTCTACGCGAGAGGCATCGCCGGCCCGACCTATGGCGGGTCGATCACCCTACGCTTCTAGGCCTGTCTGGTTTGGATGGAACCACCTAAACCAGATAAAACAGGATTTATCTTCAAAGGTTTAGAGCCCTTTCGAATGCTTTGGACGGTTCCATCTAAAGCTAGAGGGCTCTAGCCGCCTCCCCTGAGGGCGTAACTCGCGGACGCCGAGGTTCGGCGTCCGCTTTCCTTTCCAGAACGGTAGCGTCATGAAAACTCTGACCCGCGCCGCCGTCACGGCCGCCTTGGCCTTGACCCTCGTCTCGCCAAGGATCGCCGCGGCCGCTGGCCCGGAACTGGCCTATCGCCTTACCGAGGGGCAGAACCTCAACGCTTTCATCCGTGATGGAGCGGTGGCCGCGCACCTGCTGCTGCGCAACGGCGTGGACCCGAGGATCCTGGTGGCGTTCCCCGCTGGCAACAGCGGAACGGGTCTGTGGTTCGAGCGGCTCGATCGGTCGGCGGAATGGCGCTTGGACGCCGCGCCGAAGCCCGTGCGCGAAGGCGTGTCGCGTGGGATCGTTTTCTCGGCGGAGATCACGACCCCCAGGCTCGTCCCGCGCCAGGCGGTGCTGTCGAATGTGCGCTATCTGCGCGACTATCAGTCCGTCGGCCGCTTCCCCCCGGAAGTCGCCGTCAAACCCTCCATTGCCGGAGATACGATTACTTACCGACGCCCGCGTCTTGATGGCGCGCCGGGCTATGGCTTGGCGCTCCGCGTGATCGAAGGCCGCATCGACCAAGGCGCGATCATCGCGGGGGTCAAGGGCAAGATCCGGCTGGAGGTCACGGCGCTCACTGGCGATGCGCCGTTGACGCCTCTGCCTGTTCCGCAATTGCTGAATGCTCGCGCCGCGAAGGATCCGGCGGCCCGAAACGCCCTGGCCTTCCTGAGCTACCGGGAGAAGTTCCTGGCCGGCTCCTGGCGCTTCAACACCTATTTCGGCCGGGACACCCTGATGTCCACGCGGCTGTTGATGCCGGCGCTTCGGCCCGAGGCGACCGAGGCCGGACTCAATTCGGTCCTGGCCAGGCTTTCGGCCGAAGGCGAGGTCGCCCACGAGGAAGGCATCGGCGAGTTCGCCATTCTCCAAAACCGCAAGGCGGGGCGCCCGGGCGACGCCGCCGAGCTCGACTACGGAATGATCGACGGCGACTACATGCTGGGCCCGGTCGCGGCCGACTATCTGCTGGGACCTGGGCGCGCGCGGGCGGCGGGTTATCTTGCGACCACCCTGGCCAGTGAATCCAGGCCAGGAGCGCGAGAGCCCGTCGGAGCCTTGCTGGTCAGAAACCTGCGCTTTGTCCTCGCGGCGGCGGCGCCGTTCGCCGAAGCGCCCGGCAAGGCGAAACTGATCGCGCTCAAAGCCGGCCGGATGACCGGCGAATGGCGCGACAGCAACGAGGGGCTGGGGCGGGGGATCTACGCCTACGATGTCAACGCCACCTTGGTCCCGGCGGCGTTGGAGGCGGCCGATCGGCTGCTGAAGGCCGGTTTGCTGGATCCCTATCTGTCCGACCAGGAGCGGCTTCGGTTCAAGCGCGCAGGGGAGGCCGCTCGTGTTTGGCGCGCCAAGGCGCCCCCATTGTTCGACGTAAAGCTCGACAACGACCAGGCGCGCCGGGCTATCGACACCTACGCCGCGTCGATGGGCGTTCCGGCGACCCCGGCGCTGACCGCGCTTGGCGGCTATTCCCTGACCTTCCACGCGCTGTCGCTGGACGCCGAGGGGCGACCCGTGCCGATCGTCAATTCGGATGAGGGTTTCCTGCTCCTGTTCGGCGCGCCGTCGGCCCGCGACCTCGACACCTATCTCGGCGCGATCATGCGGCCGTTCCCGGCGGGCCTGATGACCGATGTCGGCCTGGTGGTCGCCAACCCCGCGTTCGCCGGCGATGAGGTCAAGACGCGCTTCTCGCCGGCCGAGTATCACGGCGCGGTGGTCTGGTCGTGGCAGCAGGCCCTGCTGGCGGCGGGCATCGAGCGGCAGCTGGCGCGCCGCGATTTGCCACAAGCGACGAAGGTCCGGTTGAAGGCGGCTCAGGCGAGCCTGTGGCGCGCCATCGACGCCACCCGGGCGTTGCAGAGCTCCGAACTCTGGTCCTGGACCTTTCGCGATGGACGCTACCAGGTGGTTCCTTTCGGAGCCGGTAAGGCCGATGTCGACGAGTCGAACGCCGCCCAGCTTTGGAGCACGGTATACTTGGCGGTCCGCCCTCCGGCCGGAAAGTAGGAGACGCCATGAACCGTATCTCTCGGGTCGTGATCCTGGGCGGGGGAACCGCCGGCTGGATGACGGCCGCCGCCTTGTCCCGCTGTTTCGGCCGAACCGTGCGGATCGAGCTCGTCGAGTCAGAGGCGATTGGCACGGTGGGAGTCGGGGAGGCGACCATCCCGACGATCCATTGGTTCAACGCGCTCATCGGCCTGGATGAGGCGGAGTTCCTGCGGGCCACGAAGGCTAGTTTCAAGCTCGGCATCGAGTTCGTCGACTGGGCGCGACCCGGCCATCGCTATTTCCATCCGTTCGGGCGCTATGGCGTCGAGCTGGATCAGGCGCCGTTCCACCAGCTCTGGCTCAAATCCCGGGCGGACGGTTCGTCCCGTCCGCTGTCCGATTTCTCGCTCGCGACCGCCCTGGCCGCCGCCAATCGTTTCGCCAAGCCGGCGGAGGACCCCCGTTCGATCCTTTCGACCCTGGGCTACGCCTACCATTTCGATGCGGCGCTGTACGCGTCCCATCTGCGCGGCTTGGCCGAGGCGGCGGGCGTGGTTCGTCACGAGGGCAAGGTGACGGCGGTGGAGCGGGATCCGGAGAGCGGTTTCGTCGTCGCCTTGTCCACGGACCGCGGCGAGCGGATCGAGGGCGAGCTCTTCATCGACTGCTCGGGGTTCCGAGCGCTGCTGATCGGCGAGGCGCTGGGCGCGCCCTTCGAGGACTGGTCTCACTGGCTGCCTTGCGACCGCGCGGTGGCCGCGCCTTGCGCGCGAAGCCGCGAAACCACGCCCTACACCCGGTCGACCCTTCGCCCGGCCGGCTGGCAGTGGCGCATTCCGCTGCAGCACCGCACGGGTAATGGCTATGTCTATGCCAGCGCCTTCATCTCCGACGACGAGGCCGCCTCGACCCTTTTGGCGAATCTGGACGGCGAGCTTCTGGCCGAGCCCTGCTTCCTGCGCTTCAAGGCCGGATTCCGGCGCGAGAGCTGGCGAGGCAATGTAGTGGCGATCGGGCTCTCCGCCGGCTTCCTGGAGCCGCTGGAGTCGACGAGCATCCACCTGATCCAGAGCGGCATCGCCAAGCTGATCTCGCTGTTTCCGGATCGTGACTGCGACCCAAGCCTGGCGCGCCAGTTCAACGCCCTATTTGGCCGCGACATGGACGGCATTCGCGACTTCCTCATCCTGCACTACCACGCGACGGAACAGCACGATCAACCGCTGTGGCGCCAAGCCCGCGCCATGGCCGCGCCCGACTCCCTGAGCGAGAAGATCGCCCACTACCGCCGCTCGGGCCGCTTGATGCTCTCTCAGGACGAACTCTTCCGCGAGGCCAGCTGGCTGGCCGTGTTGGAGGGGCAGGGGATTGTCGCTCAGGGATACGCGCCGCTCGCCGATACGCTCGACCCCGCATCGAACCTGCGGCGTCTAGACGACCTCGCGGCGCTGATCGCTCGGGCCGCGCCGACGCTACCGAACCATGACGCGGTGATCGCCGAATTGGTTGGGGGATGAGATTGGCCCGACTTTCGATGGGGAGTGGCGCGCCAACGCCCTTGAGCGCCAGGAGGCCGCACATGAGTCGTCTGATCTTCGCGACGCTGGCCGTCACGGCCCTGGCCTCTACGGTCGGGGCGCAAGAGGCGACCCAGAAGGCCTCGACGATCCCGACGCCGGCGGACACCTATCAGGCGCTGTTCCAAGCGGTTCAGATCCGTCGGATCTTCGCGGACGGCAAGACCTTTGTCGACGCGGTCCCCAAGCGGCCGGCGGACCGGATCATGGCCGACTACCGCGCGCATCGCCGGTTCACCGACGCCGAGCTGGCGCGCTTCGTCCGCGCCAACTTCATCTTACCCGAAGCCGGCGCGACCCCGACGCCGAGCAAGGCCCGGCCGCCGATCAAGGCTCATATCGTGGCCCTATGGCCAAGGCTGACGCGACCGCCGGTCAAGCCCGTCGCGGGCGGCTCGGCGCTGGCCATGAAGAGGTCCTTCGTCGTTCCGGGCGGGCGCTTTCGCGAGATCTATTACTGGGACAGCTATTTCACGATGCTTGGCCTGAAGGCCGACGGACGCGATGATCTGGTCGAGAGCATGATCGACAATTTTGGCGACCTGATCGGAACCTACGGCCATGTGCCCAACGGCGCGCGGACCTACTATCTGAGCCGCTCGCAGCCGCCGTTCTTCTTCGCCATGGTCGGACTCTCGAAGGCGACCGATCCCAAGACGCTCAAAACCCGCGTCGACCTGATGCGGCGCGAGCACGCCTTCTGGATGGAGGGCGCGGACGGCCTCAAGCCCGGTCAGGCGCACCGTCGCGTGGTGGCCCTTGCCGGCGGCGAGGTTCTGAACCGTTATTGGGACGACCGCGCCACGCCGCGCGACGAATCTTATCGCGAGGATCTCGAAACGGCCGCCCAGAGCGACCGTCCAGCGCCCGACGTGTTCCGCGACCTGCGCGCCGGCGCCGAGAGCGGCTGGGATTTCTCCTCGCGCTGGATGGCCAACGGCGAAAGCCTCTCTACGATTCAGACCACATCGATCGTGCCGGTCGATCTCAACAGCCTGATGTACGGTCTCGAAAAGGCGATCGCCGAGGGCTGCGCCAGATTGGCCGACGCCGTTTGCGCGCGCGAGTACGGCGACCGGGCTGCGGCGCGGGCCAAGGCGATCAACCTCTACCTCTGGGATTCGGCAAAGGGAGCCTTCCTCGACTACCAGTGGACGACCGCTCAGCGGCTGGACCGGCTAAGCGCGGCGACCCTCTATCCGTTGTTCGTGGGCGCGACCGACGCGCGCCAAGCCCACATCGTGGCCCGGAAGGCCTGGGACGAGCTGCTCGCTCCCGGCGGCCTGCGCACCACCACGGTCCGCACTGGCCAGCAGTGGGATGGTCCCAATGGCTGGGCGCCGCTCCAATGGGTCGCGGTGTCCGGTCTGCGCCGCTATGGCGAGGACGCCCTTGCCGCCGAGATATCCAAGCGCTGGCTGGCCACTGTCGAGCGCGAGTACGCGGCCAGTGGCAAGATGCTGGAGAAGTACGACATCGAGGAGGCCAAGGCGGGCGGCGGCGGCGAATATCCCACTCAGGACGGCTTCGGCTGGACCAACGGCGTCACCCGCGCGCTACAGGAGCCTTTGGCGACCGTCCGTCAAGCGCCCTCCGGTCGCTAGGGCCGCCCGGCTTGCGTCTGGAGGCCCGAGACAGTGGCGCCCCAGACGCCAAGTGACTTTCAAAGCCGCGCCGGGCGCGGATGCGCGCCTGTTCGGCGGTAGCGTGCTAGACCTCACCGCCGCAGGTCCGATTTCGGACTCGGATCTGCTGGCGCGTCCTTAGATCGGGGCTCTCAACCGAAATCTGAGGATTTTTCGCTCTGTAATCGATGGTTATGGGGTGTCGCTACCCTAGCACTGAGGTCGTCACGCCGCGCCCGTGTTCCTTCTGGTCGGGATTCTCGTTTAACAGGCCTTACCAGATTTGGGTTTACGCTCTGCATTTCGCGCGGTCCGCCCTGATCTGGGGGAGGGCGTGTTTCCGCCGTCGCGCCCGGCTGGCGATACGCGGCGGGCTAGGTCGCGTCAGCGCCAATGTTTCCGTTTTATGGCGGCGTGCTCTATAGGTGCGGGCGGTGATAAAGCCGAGGGGGCGAGCGCGAAACTCGATCCAAGAAATTTGAACCTGGTTGGATTGGTCTCGCTGTCGGGCCGGCTATAAAAGTGAATACATTTCAAGCTCATAGATTTTCCGTCGCGCCGATGATGGACTGGACGGACCGGCATTGCCGGTCCTTGCATCGCGTCCTGTCGTCGAGGGCCTTGCTCTATACCGAGATGGTGACGAGCGGCGCGGTCGTGCATGGCGATCGGGAGAAGCTGCTGAGCTACGATCCGGGGCAGCATCCGGTGGCGGTGCAACTGGGCGGGTCGGATCCGGCCGAGCTGGCCCTGGCCGCGCGGATCGCCGAGGACTTCGGCTATGACGAGATCAATCTGAATGTCGGCTGTCCGTCGGACCGCGTGCAGAGCGGCCGTTTCGGCGCTTGTCTGATGCGGGAGCCGGACCTCGTCGCCGCGTGCATGGCGGCCATCAAGGACGCGGTGAAGGTTCCGGCGACGGTCAAGTGTCGGATCGGCGTCGACCACCAGGACCCGGAGGAGGCTCTGTTCGGCCTGGTCGACGCTTGCGCGGCGGCCGGGATAGACAGCTTCGTCGTCCACGCGCGCAAGGCCTGGCTGAAGGGACTGTCGCCCAAGGAGAACCGCGACATTCCTCCGCTGGATTACGGCCTCGTCTACAGGCTCAAGCGCGAACGACCGGACCTGACCATCGCCATCAATGGCGGCGTGCCGAGCCTCGACGCGGTGCTGGAGCATCTGGCCAACGGCGTTGATGGCGTGATGCTGGGCCGGGCGGCCTATCACGAGGCCGGCCTGCTGGGCGAGGTCGACCGGCGGATTTTCGGGATGGACGTCGCGGATATCGACAGCTTCGAGGCGGTGGAACGCTACCGGCCGTACATGGCGCGTGAATTGGCCGCCGGGACGCATCTGGCGGCCATGACCCGGCACATGCTGGGCCTGTTTCATGGTCTGCCGGGCGCCCGCGCGTGGCGGCGCGTCCTGACGGTCGAGGGCGTCAAGGCCGGGGCGGGGCTGGAGGTCGTGGATCGGGCGTTGGAGGCCGTGCGCGCGGCCCTGGCGGCGCGTGACACGCGCGCCGAGGCGCCGGCCGCCTGAGGTCCTGATCTAAGGGTGCAGGATCAGTGAGTTCGGGGTGGCCTCGAACCGAGACAGGCGGCCCAGATAGCTCATGCCCAGCAGCGAGTTCTCGAGACCCTTCTCGATGACCAGGGCGTCGACGTCGCGCACCTTGGCGCCGGCGATGGCGACGCTGGCCAGCTTGACCGAGGCCGCGCGGGTGCGGCCGTCGGCGGTGATGACGTTGTAGTCGTAGTTCAGCTTGCTAGTGTCGATGCCCAGGCGCTGGGCGTCGGCCATGCTGAGTGAAACGGCCGTCGCGCCCGTGTCGACGAGGAAGCGCACGGCCTTGCCGTCGACCGAGGCCTGGGCCCAGAAGTGGCCGTCGTCGCCCTTGGTGATCTGGGCCGCGCCGCCCTCGGCGCCGCCGAGCGTGGCCGTCGCGGCGGAGGGGGCGCGAAGTTCGGGGCGGCGCAGATCGTCCAGCGACACGACCGCCTTGGCCGCGCCGACCGCCGACAAGGCGCCCACGAGAGCGATCGCCGCGAACCTCAACATCAGACACCCCGCCATACAGGCTTTGAGACCGCTTCTGCGATCGTTGCCTCGATTATCGGCGGGCAGGCGTTTTCAAGCCGTGAATCAAAAGCGGCGATTTTCAGATCGTGGTTAACAATTCGACATCAAGTATATGTCGTATTGGTGCGAGTTTAATTACGCGGATTTAATGAGAAATATTACATACAGGTAATGGCTATCATGTCTTGGAATTAACTTCGAAGGCCTCAGCGTCGACGCTATCTATCCCCCGGGCAATAGAGAGCCCGTGAGGGATGAAGTCATGAAAGCGTTTGTCATCGCGGCCGTCGTCGCCGCCTCGGTCGCGGGCGGGGCGCAGGCCGCCGGCTCCGGCCTCAGCGATCTTCAATTCCTGAAGGCCGCTCGCTGCCGTGGCCTGGCGAGCTCGGAAAACCTGGGCAAGCTGGACACCGCGTCGCTCGACGCGCTGCTGCGAAGCGAGTCCGCTCAGCGCGATCTGCCCGTGCAGACCTCGGCGAATGGGCGGATGACGTCCGCGCGCAAGGAGGCCGACGCCGCCACGGGCGACAAGAAGGCCAAGCTGATCGCCGAGCGCGATGAGGTCTGCGCGCCGTTCATGAGCGGCGCGAAATAGGCGTCAGCGTCCGCTGGCCGCCATCAGGCTGGCCATCGGATCCGGGCGATCGGGGAGGGCGGCCATGATCGCGGCGCGCTCCTCATCGCCAAGCCGGGCCCAGCCCGCGATCTCCGGCAGGGTGCGTCGGCATCCCAGGCAATAACCGGTGACGCCGTCGACCGCGCAGACCTTCACGCAGGGCGTGGCGATGGGGCGGGGCGGCTGGGCGGCGGTGGTCATCTCGTTTTCGATTTTCGGCGTTCGGCCGACGAAGCGCAAGCGTCGTCGGCGTGGCGCGGTCTTGTCCAATCGCAAGGAGTGTCCCATGCGCAAACTTATCGCTGTCCTCGCGGTCGCCGGAGTGTCCTTGGCCGCCGCGCCGGTATTCGCCGGAGAGCCCGCCTGGAGCGACAGCGAGTTTCTGAGCGCGAACCGCTGCCTGGGGCTGGCGCAGTCCAAGGATCTGGGAGTGGTCGATGCGACGGCCTTGATCGCGAAGATCAAACAGGAAGGGCGGGGACGCATAGGCTATGTTCGCGATCGCGCCGATGAAATGCGTAGCGCCGCCCTGCGCGATGGGCGCACCCGCAGCGAAACCGTGAGGACCAAGCTGGCGGCCGAGCGAGATGGCGTCTGCAAGGCTTATCTCGGCGCGACGGTCGCGGCTAACTGATCCGAGGGCCTTGGGGGTTGCTTTGAGCGCGGAGCGGTTTAAGTCCGCGCGTCATGACGTTCGAGACCGCTTCGCCCTTCGCCGACATCCGTCAACTGGCCGCCGCGCCGCCCGCGCCGGGGCCGTCTCCGACGCTGGAGCAAGGCGGACGACTGGCCGAGATCTCGGCCTGGCTCAGCGCCTGGAGCGGCAAGACCCCGCCCGCCGTCAACCGGCCGGTCGTGGCGCTGTA
>NZ_SZWJ01000006.1:0-95591 GCF_012184455.1 Caulobacter sp. SSI4214
CGCCCAGGCCACCGACGGTGAATCCCGAAGCGTCCTTTGGACGCCCCGCAGCTACGCTGTTCAAGTAGCCGCCTTCGCTATCGCGCTTCTGCTTATTGAAGTCGTCGACAGCTTTGATCGTGCCCTGCACGAAGTGCATGAGCTCGCTCAGTTCCTTGACGGTGGACTGGATCATGTCCGAGTTGGCGAGCGTGTCGAGGAAGTCGCTCCATGCGCCGGACAGGTCGCGAACGGACGATTGCCATGGTCCGCGCGCCTTATCGGCGGCATCATCAACTCTGGCGGCGAAGTCGGCGAAGGCTTCGGCCTGAGCTTCGGACGCCTTGCCGGCGTCGAACATCGCCTTGATGTGCTCGTACTGAGCGACGGTGAGGAAGTTCAGCTTCTCGTCGAGCTTCTGGACCGCCGAGAACCCGTTGGTGAAGGCCTCGGCGACGGCGTCTTGCGCGGACTTCACGTCCTTGAACTGGGTCGAGACCTCCGACAGCGACTTGGCCGCGATCGAATAGGCCTTCAGCTTATCGGCATCGACACCGGCGTTGACGAAGGTCGACAGGCCAGCCGAGGCGTCCTTAGCCGACAGTCCATAGCGGCTGAGTTCCTTCGACGTCGCCGCCAGGGCCTGGGCGTTGTAGTTGAGCCCGTCGACGTTCAGGGCCAACTCGCCCGTAAACGCGCGCACGGCGGCCTGATTTTCCAGGGCGCGCGTCGTACCGAGCGCCAGCACGCCGGCAACCGCCGCCAGGGGCGCCACGATCCCGATAATCGGGCCGACTTCGCCGGCGATACCGGCGAGCGCCGATTTCAGCGTTACGCCCCGCAAGGCGGCCTGCTGGAAGACGTCGGCGATCTGTGGGCCCTGCTCCACCAGGATCAAGAAAGGGTTCTGGTGGGTGGCGAGCTGAACGAAGACGTCGGACGTCTGCCGGCCAAGGTTCAGCATTTCATAGCCGAGCAGCTTGGCGCCGGCGGAGGCTTCCTGGTGCTGTTTGGTCTGGGTCGCCAGGCGCGCCGTCAGGATCTGCGTCGCCTGGGCGTATTTGTCGGTCGAAATCGCTCCGGCGTCGTAGAGCGACTTCGCCTCGGCGAGTTGCTTGTTCGTCTTCTCCATAGCCGCGGTCAACGGCGAGTAGCTGGCCGTCAGGGCATCGACACGGCGTTGCAGGTCGGTTTCGGCTTTCGTCACAGCCTTGGCCGCCTGCTCCTGTTCCTTGGCCAGGGCCTGGACCGCCTTGGCGTTCTGCAACAGCACCTTGGCGGTCGCTTCCTGCGACATGCGGAAGCTGCCGTCGGCGCCGGTGAAGCGGCCAAGAGCGTCCCGGGCCTGGACGTAGCCGCCGACCAGCCCATCGAGGCTCTTGGCCGCCTGGCTCGCCGCCGAGGCGGACAGGTCATGGCTCGTGGCTTGGGCGCGCGCGGCGGAGGAGGCACGGATAAACTGGTCCTCCGCCCCCTTGGCCGCCTGGGTCAGCGCGCGGAGCTTGGACTCCGCCGGGTCCGCCGAACGGACATCGATGTCCATGGTGAGGGTCGCGAGCGTTTCCATGCGGACCTCCGTTGGTTTGGCGGCGCGTCAAGAGCGGACGCGAAGTGGCGGAAAATTCTGGGTTTTCTCTCGGCGTCGTTGCAGCGCCGTGGTAGCGTCGCGGCTATGACTTTCCGCGCCGAAGAAATCCGGGTCGCAGCCGATGTGACCGCCGAGGAATGGGCCGACGGGCTTGTGGCGGCCTGCCCGACCTGCAAGCACCCCGAATGGTTTCACCCGGAAATGGTCGGCCCCGAAGGCGAGAACATCTGGTGCGCCGAGTGCGGCCAGGATTTCGGCTCGTGGGAGGAACTGCGGAGCCGACTCTTCGTCGGCCCCGCCATGCTGGCCAAGTCCCTCGCGGGCAAGGGCTAGACCTCTTCCTCTACGGGCGCTGCATCGCTTCGGGCGGACTTACTGTCCCGCTGGGCTGACATCGCCGCGACATAGGCCGCGTCGAGTTGCAGCAGCGCCCGCCGTTCCCAGGTCTGAAGGGTGATCCCCTCATCGCGTTCCCACTGGGCTATTTCCGACCGAGGAATGCGACTGATCGCCATGCCGTTGTTAGGCCTGGTGCAGGCGATCCCCTGGACCGGGTCGGCGAACCACTTCCAGAGATGGGCGACATGCGGTGAGAGCGTCGGCGGATTGAGAAGCCGTGCCCTAGCCTCCATGTCGCCACCCCTCGCCAGGGCCATGAGGTGGTTGATGTGCGGCGCGCCATCCGCCTCGGGCTTGAAGAGAGCGAACCGCTCGCGCGCGAACGCGAGCAGCCCGGCGACTTCACCTACAAAAAATTGGCGACCTTGCCAGCGTCGATCATGACCTGCTTACGCAGGGTCTCGTTGCGACTGACCAGGCGGAGCGCCGCCTCCTTGGAATAGGGTTCGGCGATGCCCTCCCAGCCGACCAGGCGCGCCGCCGCGCGACGATGGATGTCGGCCACATCATCCTGAGTGGGACGGAAGACCGGCTCGGCGGGTTTGCCCGTGAGCGCCGCCTGTTCGGCTTGCGCGACAGCCCGGATCGCGGCCGCTCGGCGCTGCTCGTCGGAGAGCTCGGTCTCGAAAGCGGAAACCGCCTCGCTCTCGTCGCCGATGATGTGCAGCACCACGCCGCACGCAGGGCCCTTGGTGGGGTGGTTGAAGGGCGACTTGAAGATCCGGCCGCTGGCGGTCGAGAAATCGAGATCCTCGAGCGTCATCAGATTGGCCGGCTGGGTGGCGGTGTCCTTGGTCATGATCGGTGTCCTTGAAAAGGACGGCCAGGCGCGACCTGGCCGTTGAGTTGGGAGGTGGGGGATTGGTCGCTGAACAGCCCGCGACCAGAGGCGTCCGCCGAGGCGGATTGCTTCAGGCCTACGGAGCCTGGCTGTCCTGGATGGACACGATGGTCTGCCAGTTCGGCAGGGCCGCGCCGCCGGTGGCGGGGATCTCGGCGACCCAGTTATAGGTCAGGATGATTTCCTTGGCGCCGCCGTCGTCTTCGTCGTCGGTGAAGATCTGGATCGAGTTGACCACGATGCAGACGAAGTCGCTGGCTGCCGTGCCATCGACCGGAATGGGGATGATCAGCGACACGTTGCTCTGATTGTCGCGGATCGTCTGCAAAGCGGTGTTGCTGAACTTCGCCGTGATCGTGCCCGAAACGTCGATCACACCGACCACGTGGCCCGAGCGGGCCTGGGAACCGACTTCGGCCTCGCCCGGCTGGATATTGCCGTTGATGGTCATCGACAGGCTGGTGACCGGCGTGACGATCCCGTTGGCGATAACCTTGGCCTGGGCGTCGGCAAGAACCGCAGTCGTCGTGGCCGCGGTCGGCGAGGTCAGAACTTCCGTCGTGCCGGTGGTGCGCGACAGGCCGGCGATGTCGAACGATACCGTCGGGTTGCCCGTGGCGGGAACTTGGATGGCGGCCTGACTGACCTTGCAGTCCGGATAGACGCGCGAGGCCGGAACGTCGGGATACCAGACCTCCCAGGTGTAGAAGGTGTCGGTGTGACCCGAGGTCGGGACCCAGCACTTCTTGCCGGGAATGGTCAGCGTCGCGCCAGTGACGGCGGTCGCCTCGACGACCATCGCCACGCCGTTGAGCGGAATGACGGTGATCCCGAGCGCGGTAACGGCCAGAACCAGGACGTTCTTGTTCAGGTTGGCGGCATTAAAGCTGCCGGCGGTCAGGCGGACCACGTCGCCGACCTTGATCCCGTCGGTCAGGAACGAACCGGCCGCGCGGGTGATGATCCAGGTCTGGCCCGACGCGGCGATCGTGATCGACATGCCGGTGATCGCGGTCGTCGCGACAAAATCTTTGCGAAGCAGTTGGGCCAGTTCCGGGACATAGGTCGCGGGCGAGAGCAGACCGTCGACCTTGCCGTTGGTGCTGTAGGTACCCTCGGTGTCGCCCGTCGATTGCATGTGGTCGACGATTTCGGCGTTTTTGAAGGTGTCGGACGCCTTCTTGAAGACGGCGTTGGTACGGCGGATGAGCTGGCTGCCGCTGGTTTGCGGCGTGCCTTGCACGGTCTGAATGGCGCGCTTGATGCGCTTCTTGACGCCCTGGGCGTTGGCCATCGTGGCCTCCTATGTCGGGGGTGGGGGACATGCGGCGACGCCCGGCGCATGTCCGGCGGCGTCAGGTCTGGCGGCCTATTGGCCGGTCAGTTCGGGAGCTGAGCGTTGAAGAAGACGCGGACGGGCACGACGTAGCGGCCATCGGCGTCGGGATAGCCGGCCAGGATCTGCGGGGTCTGGCTGATGTTGGTGGTGATGCCATCGGCCGTGAAGCTGGACGGACACCTAAAGGCGGATCGGATGGCTCGGGCTCTGATCAGGGCCGCGCCGGCTCCGGCTCCGCCCGGGTACCTGAGAAGGATTTGGAGATAGCCGGTCTGAAGGAAGGTCGAAGCGCCCTTCTCGACGTTGCCCGGCGTCGCCCAGGCATAGGTCAGTTCCTGATAGGCGATCGTCGGCGCCGGCGCGGCGAAGTCCACGTTCTCGCGCGCCGTGCGGTTGTCGTACATGTCGGCGTCGACCGTGCGGAGCTGCGCTTGCAGCGCCGTCATGATCGCGACCTCGGGCGTCCCGCTCATACTTCTTGAGGGGCCCTGGCCCCAGACTTGGCCCGCTCGACAGCGACGCCGAGCAAGCGGCTGAATTCGAGCGACACCGGGCCGACAACCCCATTCGGCGCACCATGCGCCCATTTCTCGAATTCGATGCGGAAGGCATACGGCGCGGCGTTGCTGAAGACGTAGCGATGGCCCAGCGGATCGGTCGGCACACGATCAAGGCCAGAGACGAAGAACGAAGCGGTCCGATCCGGGTCAAAGCCTCCCTCGACCGCGTCGATCCCCAGGCTCCAGTTCGACTTGAACGCGCCGGGCTTGTAGTCCGCCGGCGGCTTGCGCTTCCAGAGCTCGGGCTGGCCGATCGGCGAGGCTTCGATCGTCTCCTCGCCGACCAGTTCGACGAGGGCTCTGGCGGTTTCCCGCGCGGTGTCGAGGAAGGCCATCCCGGCGCCGGCGACAGTATCAGCAAAGCCCATCATCACCCCCGTAGCTGCAAGGTGGCGGAGATCAGCAGGCCCGACGGCTTCTTGGGCTGGCATCGGATCGCCGAAACGACCCGGCCATCGGCGAAGGTCAGCGTTGAGCGGGGCGGCAGGACGTTGGGAAGCGTGAGGTCCGCGCCGGTCGTGGTCACGGGCGAGAGGACAAATTCGCTGTCGCCTTCCAGGATCGACTTGCCGTCGATGCGGCGGACGTCGATGCCCTTTTCCACGCCGCTGCACTGCTGAACGACGGTCTGGGCCTGACCTTGGGTCTGGGTTGCCTCGTCGAAGGCGCCGGGCAAGGTGTAGGTCAGCGTAACGACCTGGCCCTTCCCGCCCTGGGCGATGGGGGCAAGCTGGCGGATCGCCAGGGCCCGGCCGCGATCATAGACCGTGCTCATCCGAGCGACATGACGCCCAGGGCCACGGCGGGCACGACATAGACGAAGGCGGCCAGCAGGCCTTCGACAGCCGGAATCGACACCTTGGCGTCGGCCGCCGCGTCGCCGGTCGAGAAATATTCGGTCTCCTCGTCGACCGCGCCCTCGATGCGCTCGCGCTTGCGCTTGACCCGAGCGTCGGTCGACGCGGAGGTCGAGAGCGCGCCTGGGTTCAACGCCTCATAGTAGGCCGCCGCATAGGAGGCCTGGACAATCGCCACCGGGATCACGTCGCTAGGGACGGGCTGATAGTTCGCGGTCGCGCCGGTGCGGGGCCATGCCCGCTCCTGCATCACGCCGCCGGTCGGGGCGCCGGGGAAAGTGTGCCCGTCAACATGCACACTTCCCCTCTGACGCAAGGCCGCCGGTGACGGCGCGCCTGCCGGCAGGCTGAAGCCGTTATCGGACAGCCATGCGGCGAAGCCCGCGTCATCACCATAGCCGGCCATGGCCTTACGAGTCCGCCTGCACGAAGGCGGCCTTGTCGGTGTCGCTCATGGCATTGAACGCATCGGCGTCCGCCTGGCGCATGGCCTTGCCGACCGCGTTACCGGCCGCGTCGAAGACTTGATACCAGCCGGGCGAGTCGTCCTTGGCGCGGGCCACATAGGGCGCGCCGGCTTGGGAAACATCGCTGGCCGGATTGACGATGAGAACCGGCTCACCGTCATCGCCGATCGGCATAAAGCGTTCGTCGATGCCCTTCGGAGCGGCAGGGAGGCCTTTGATGACCGTGCCGATGGGGTATTCGCCGTCGGCGCCATAGACGCCGCCGGCCGTGATCTTGATGTCCATGTTGGATCTCCAGCAGGAACGGCCCCGCCCCTTTCGGGGCAGGGCCGCCGCCGCGTTAGAAGTTGACCGAGTAGAGGACGGCGGTCCGGCCGTTGTAGTCGGCGCGGATTTCCAGGCCCATCGCGCCCATGACGAGGAAGTTGTAGTCGTCGGTGGGGTTCTGGCGGGCCTGGGCCGTGGTGTTCATGGCCATGCCGATCAGCGGGCGGATGTACTCGGCGTTCGGAACGAAGCCGAAGAACTCGTTGCCCGAGAGTTCGAACGAGACCGTGATTTTGTTGATCCGGCGGTTCGTCAGCAGGTAGGCCAGCAGCGTGCCACTTTTGAAGCCGGACGAGCCGGAATAGGAGCGGTCGAAGCTGCGGCCGATTTCCGGCGAGACGTAGAGGTTGACGCCGCCGCTGATGAAGTTGTCATCGAGCAGCTTGCCGACCTTCTGGGTGAAGAAATTGTCGATGGCGTCGCAGGTCGTCGCGGTCGAGGTCAGGTCGATGTTGTTGCCGCTGGCGCCGACGTTGATGGCCTTCGACAGCGGGTTGGTGCGGATCCCGTAGGTCTTGTAGCCCTTCACCGACATGTTGGCGTCGCCGTCCAGGGCGTAGCGGGCTTGGTCTCGCTTCAGCTTGGCGGTCGTGGCCTCCTGGTCGTCCGACAGAGCGTCGAAGTTCTCGCTCTGCAGGGTGTTCCATTCCCGCCATTCGCGGCCATAGCCGTCGGCGAAGATCGGGACCGGCGTGCCGCGATAGACGTAGACCGTCTTGTCCATCGCCGTCGGCACCTTGCCGCTCATCGAGCGCGTGACCGGGTTGGCGGTGTCCGAGGCGACGCGGGTCAGGTGGACCAGCTTGCCGATGTCGATGGCCTTGGCCAACGGCATCAGGTCGGTCATCCAGGCCTGGCCTTCATCCGAGCGCATGACGCGGCGGGTGATGTTGTCCATTTCCAGCCAGGCGTCGCGCGGAAGGACGCCGGCGCTGTTGGCGACGACGCCGTTGGCGCGGAGAACCTGGGCCATGGCGGTTTCGGTGTGGTGGAACCAGGCGCGATGCGCGCTCAGTTCACGCCACCATTGCGCGTGCTGGCGCGAGTTGGCGACGAGTTGGGAGTCGAAATAGCGCATGTCCGGCCCTCCTTACGGCACGGTGCCCGTGGCCGGACGGGCCAGGACGAGTTGGCTGGAGCCGGTGGTGTTGTTGTAGGTCTCCTCGGCCCAGAAGAGGATCTGGTGGCCCGAGGTCGCGCCCTTGGTGAGGACGCCGGCGCCGTTCGAAACCAGGGGGTCGCCCTTGGCCAGGTTGTTGCCGGTGGCGACCAGCACATAGAAGAGCAGGTCGCCATGAGGGATCAGGCCGATGCCGGTGTCGTTGGCGGCGACTTGGACGTCGACACCTTCACAGGCCAGATAGTTATCCTGGAGGACGCGGATGCGGCCCCGGCCGCCGGCCGTGTTGTGGGCGATCCACTTGCCCGAGCCGAGCAGGATGATCGAGCCGGGCGTCAGGGCGACGTTGCACGGCGCCTCCTCGACTTGAACGTCGAGCTCGCAGGGCGGACCGGCGAAGATCTTGTTGTAGCGGCCCATGGGTTATTCCCCCTTCGGCAGCTGGAAGGCGCCGGCTTCGTCGCTGTTGGCCTGGAAGCCGCCGCCGAGCGGGGCGGCGACGCCCGACTTGATGTTGGCGGCCAGGGTGCGCAGAGCCGGCAGAGGCACCAGCGCCGCGGCGGCCTCGTCGAGGACGTTGGCCTTCAGGACCTTGTCCGTCAGTTCCTTGCGCTCGGCCTCGTCCTTGGCCTTTTGCTCGGCCGCGTTCGCGGCGAGCTGGTCGGTCAGGGGCTTCAGGGCGTTGGCCAGCACGTCGCCCAGCGCCTTGGTGATGTTTTCGGGGATCTTGCCGACGCTGTCCGAGAGGGTCTTAACCTCCGCGGAAAGCGCGTCGACCTGCTCTTTCGAGACGGTCATCTCGTCTTCCTTTTCAGTCACAGGGGTTTCCCGCTCGGCGCCCAGAAGGGCCTTGGCAGCGGCTTTGAAGCGCTCGGAAAGAGGCGTGCGCTCACGCTTCTCCAGAGCACTGGCGACGGCGAGCACCGCCAGTTCCAGGTCGCGCTCGCCCTCGGCGAGCACGGAATTGATGACCTCGACGTCCTCGGTCTGGCCTTGGGCGTTGACCATCATTCCGACGCCTTGGTCGGGAGTGGCGGCGCCCGGCTCATGGAGCAGGATGGCGTCGTGATCGAAGTTCAGGTCGCGGGCGACGAACCGATAGGCATTGCCGGCCGGCGCCGCCTCGAGGTTGGCGAACACCCCCGTCGAGGTGTGGACCGGCTCGCCCTTGTCGATCGCGCCGAGCACCGCCCGGCCGCCCGCGCTCTCTTGGGCGCGGGCCACGTCGATGACCTTGTCGAGGAACACGCGACCGTTTTCGCGCCGGACGTTGGTGTTGTAGGCGCCGATGAAGCTTTGGTTCAGGCCTTCCGGATCGGTGGCGGAGATGAACCGGCCGTTGACGTTGGGATGGCCTAGCGGCGCGGGGGTGCGCTCCAGGGTCTTGAAGCTCTTGGCGATCTCGTCCGCCGGGTACTTGATCCCGTTCATCACCACGTCGTCAGGCATGGTGGCGCTCGGGACGATGACCACGTCCCGGCCGTTCAGCTTCTCGCGGCGGATCGCGCCCGCTGCGTTGCAGCGGACGTGCACAAGAACGTGCTTCATGGGTTGCTCCTAGGCTAGGCCGCCATGGCCGGCGGCTTGGCCGTCGGATCGTTGGGCTTGGCCGGATCGGTGTTGGTGGGGTCGGCCTGGCCTGGGTCGGTGGCGACAGGCTTCTCAATCTTGGCGTCGGCGTCGCTCAGCGGCTCCATGTCCACCGCGCCGCGCATGTCGGTGACGGTGAAGATGCGCTCGCTGCTGGCGTCGGCCTGGGTCTTGTTGGCCGTGGCCATCTGGACGACGCGGGCCATTTTCTGTTCGGCCGTGGCCGCCGTAAGATCCTGCCAGTCCAGATGCCAGTCTCGTTCCGGGATGATGCCGAAGCGCTCCAGGCGGCGGACAAGCGTCATCGTGTTGGGAATGGCCGTATTGGTCCGGCGGGACATGTTGGTCCGGGCCCATTCGCCGGCGTCTTCGGTGCTGGCCCGCTCCCCTGATTGCGATCCGACCAGGATCTTCATGGGCATGGAGAAGTTGGCTGCGATGCCCTGGACCGGGAGGCTGAAAAACTGTTCCGGCGCAGCCGGGAGCGTCACGGCCAGCGACTTGGCGGTCATCCCCTGAATCATCAGGAGCTTGTCGAAGCCCTGCTGCCAGCCCTCGACCTGGTCGTTCATCTTGTCCATGAGCTCTTCGGGCTTCACGCCCATGAGCTTGGCCATCTCAAGGAGCTTGGCCTCCTTGTCGACCTCCAGGATCGGCGCGGACTTGGCGTTCTTCCAGAAGCCCTCGGCGCCACCGCCGCGCACCTTCTCGGCGTCCATCAGGTCGTTGTAGCAAGCCTCCAAGGGGGAGCGGCCGTTCAGCGTGCCGTCTTCGGACCAGATGACCACGCGATCGGGATGGACGACAAGATTGCGGGGCTGGGCCGCGCCGGGCACGGCGGATTCCGCGAAGCTGTACATCAACGGCTGGCCGAAGGTCAGGGAATTGGGATCGGTGTCCCACTGATTGACGGTGAGTTGGCCTTCCCAGGCGGGGATCAACTCGACAAGGGCGTCGAGGCCGCCCGCAACGGAGTCGACCGGCTCGTCGAAGCGCTTGCTGTCGGCGATGCGGAGGATCACACCGGCGTAGCGGCCGACCAGGGCGCGGCGGTCGGCTTCGGCCAGGCGCTGCCAGAGGCGCAGGTCATCGAACTTCTGGCGGATCAGCGCCTCGCGCCGCGTCTCCGCCTTGCCCGTCTTGCTGCCGTCGCGGGCGAATTCCTGAAGGAGCGGGTTAGTCTCCCACGTCTTCTGAACGGTCTTGTTGACGGCGGCCTTGGCCAGGCTGTTGCGGCAATAGGCGCTGTAGAGGAGATCGAAGGTGACGGCGGTCGGGTAGCCGAAGTCGGCATAGTGGTTGTGCTTGGCCCCATCGAAGAACCCGGGGAACATCGTGGCCAGGCGTCGCGTCACCGCGTTGGTCATGAAGTCGAGCATCGACATGTCGACCTCCTATCGGTGGCGCTTGCTGAGAAGCATGGCGGCCTGGGCCCCGACCTCGCGGCGGGCGAACGCCATGATGAAGGCGTCCGCCTTGTTCGGAGAGGAGACGTCCCGCTTGGCGAGATCCTTCTTACTCTCGACCTTGACCTTGCCCTTGGCATCGAAGTCCCGCAGCGGCGTGCAAAGCTCGTCGATCAGGGCGTCTAGGTGCGGTAGCTCTGGGCTAAGCGAAATGATCTGCGAGGGATCAAAGGCCATGCCGTTGCGAACGGCGTTGAAGGTGGCCCGGAACATGCCGGCGACCTCCCACCAGACCTGAGCCTTCAGGTTCGAATAATAGTCGCCGTTGATCGGACTTCCGGGGTTGGACGGGTCGACCATCTTGTCGGGGTCGAGCACGCCGCCGCCGGCGTTGAACTTGTGGTGCTGAACGTCTGCCTCGGTGAGGCCGTTCAGGTCGTTGAAGTGGCCGCCGGCGAACGCGCCAACCCCGATCGAGTCGTACATCACTTCAGCGTCGGCCATGCGGGCCATGGCATGAACGCGAGCTACGGACTTGAGCAGCTCGTCTTCCCTCGCCTTCCACTCGACCAAATCGACGGCTTCGATCCCATGGCGCTCAACAACCGCGCACGGGTCGCCAGTATCACCGACGTCAAAGCCAATCTGGCGCTTGCCGCGCGCCTGGATAAGCGAAAGCCGCCCCTCGTCCATGAGGTGCTTCTTCGCGCCGATTGCTGCCAGAACCCAGGAGCGCTTGATGACGGCTCGGTCGTCGTCGTCACGCGGCTCACCCAAGTAGATGTGGCGGAACTCTTCGGGATCCTCGGCTTCCTTCTTCGCGATCACCTTGCGGATGGTGTTCGAAAGGAAGGGGTTCTCGACGTAGTTGATCAGGCGCTTGATCGTGTCGCCGACCACGCCCTTCACGGCGCCGTCGATGACAGTGTTGGGCGTGCCGGTGACGAACTTCTTGTAGACGAAGTCGCTGGCGAGGCGCGGGTTGAAGATGATCCAGAACTGGGAGCCTTCCTTGCGGACGGTCGGTTCCAGGATTTCCCATTGGGCCTCGGTGAGGTTGTGCGCCTCCTCGATCCAGCAGATGTCGATTCCTTCGAGAGACTTGATCTCGTCGATGTGGCGCCAAAGGCCGTAGAAGATGAACTCCGAGCCCGTGGTCTTGTGAGTGATCTTGTTGTTGGTGATGTCGAATTCGGCGCGGAGGCCAAAGCGTTCGATCTGCACCTTGAGGAGCGTGTAGACGCTCTCTTCGATCTTGTTCTGAAACTGTCGGGTGCAGAGGAACCGCACCTTGTAGTTTGAGGCCAGGAAGATCGCGAAGCCCGCGGCGTCCCACGACTTGGAAGATGATCGCCCGCCAAGAAGGACCCGGTTGCGCGCCGGGATACGCCAAAAGCTCCGCAGAGCCGGGTTTAGCGTCGCCCTTAGCGGATCACGACCCGCTATTTCCGCCATAGAAGTCGTCCAGGGTCTTCGGCGTCGTCACCGCCACCGCGCCCTGAAGGATCCGCGTGTTGGTGTAGGCGTTGCCCATCTCCTTGGCCGCCTGCTCGAGCAGGTTCGCGGCCAGGGCGATGTTGCCTTGCCTCTCGGATCGCTCGGCCATCCGCTGGAGCATCCGCAGGCGCGTCGCCTTGTGAGAGATCCCGATGGTGGCGGTCTCTTCCGTGAAGGCCTTCCGAGCCTCGTTGAACAGCGCCACCCACTTCGCCGAGAGCTTAGCCCCTGCCCTCTTGGTGGGATCATAGCCCTCGATGCTCTGAGGGGTGATGACGAACCCGAATTCCTTCCTGACAGCCTCTGCGACCACGGACGGCGCGTCGAAGCACGCCAGGGCCGTCACTACGAACGCGCGGGCGGCGTCATTAAGCTTGGGCTCTCCCTTACCAGCCATCAGGCCCTCCTCAGGCTACGCGGCCAGCCGAACAGCGCACGATCCACAGGCGGCGGCGATGCTGGCTTGCCCGATCGTCGGGCCTTCCTTGGCGGCGTCGATCATGGCTTGGACGTTGCAGCCGACAGCGCCATAGCGACGGACGACACCAACGAATTCTTGGACGTCGTGAGCGCGCAGGCCGAACTTGGGCCGCCCTTCACGCGTGAACTTCAGGCCGCCGAACTCGTCGCGCTCCTGGCCGGCGTGGGACAGCTCATGCTCGACCAGGGCCATGAACTCGAGGTCCGAAGCCTGGGCGCAGTACGGCGCCGACAGAGTGATGATGAAGTCTGGCATGTCGCCGAACCAATCGGTGATCTGTTGGATGGCGCGGGCCCTGGCCCACTTGCCCATGACGGCTGGCGGCATCAGCTCGCATTGGCCGATGACGGCCAGGCCGCCTCGGGCGTTCGGAACGCTGGTCCAGAGGAAGCCGATCTCAGCGTCGGAGAGGTGTGCGTGCTCCTCGTTGAACAGCGGCGAGCCACCGTCGAGGAAGGTATCGCGGACCCATTCGGCCAGTTCGGGGGAAGGCAGAAAGGCCGGCCCCGTAGGGTCCAGCATCTCAGCCGGTGGATGAGGTCGCATGTCGTGACCTCGCTTTCTCCGTATCCGCGCCAGCCTTCGGCGGCTACGCGGCGTTGGATTGCCCATGTCGGGCGGTGAAGCCGAACTTCTCGTTGGCGGCAGCGCGGGCCGCAGCGGCGGCCTCCTTCGTGTCGAAAAGGCCAAGGTGGCGCTTTCGCCCATCGGCCTTAAGCTCGGCACGCCATTTTCGACGAGCGGGCCACCAGTAGACACCGGTGATGCCCGTCGTGTTGTTGCTCTGCATCTTCGCATTGCGCTGATTGAGCGCGATCGTGACCTCCCGGAGATTTCCAGGTCGGTTATCCAGCTTGTCGCCGTTGATGTGGTCCACCTGGTGGTTCGGCCAAGCGCTATGGATGATTGCCCAGGCGACGCGATGGGCGCTGACATGCTGACACCAAACCATTCCGGTCCGATAGCCTTCGCTATTGACGGCGGTGAGCGCTTCCTTGCCGCAGAAGTTCGAATGCCAGCGCTTGGCATCGCCCTCGCTCTTGAACATCTCAGTCGGGCGCGGGAGCCAGTACAGCTTACCCGTCTCGGGCTCGTAGCGGAGCAGGCGCGCCACATCGGCCGCACTGAGGTTGGTCACGGATGGCCTCTGTAAATGGGCGGATCGGTCTGGCTAGAACGGCCCGAGGGCCTTAGAGGTAGAATCGCTGGATTGAGCCGCGCCGATGAGCCCGGCGATCATGGCCATGAGGAACGCCGCGATCACGGCTCCGGCAATGATCTTGGCGGCCATGGTTCAGGCCTGGGGATAGGCTTCCGGGGCGGCCTCGGGCGCGACCTCGGCGACCGGCGCGGCTTGGGCGGGGGCCTGGGCCGTCCTGCTGATCTCCACGCTGATCACGCCATCGGCCTGGATATAGGAGGCGGTGGCGCTGCCAACGGCTCCGAGGACGGCATAGACGGCGGCGGTGATGATGGCGGGGTCGTTCGAAGTGACCTTAGCGAAGGTGTCGGCCATGGGGGTTCTCCTGGATGTGGGCTTCGCGCCAGGCCCCGCCCTCTGATCAAGGGTGCTGCTGTAGCTGCTGGCGGGCAGCGCGAAGGGGGTCTGCGACAGCGGCCGGAATGGGACCGTCCCTACCGTGCCGTTGATCCCCGCCCTCCTGCCACCGCTGCCGAAGCCGTCGGACATACGCCCGACACGGGGAGGACTCGACGGGGCGGCCCCTGACCCCACGTCCCGTGGTCAGGCCTATGGCCGCTGCCGCAGATGGTGGAGCGAGGCCAGGGCCTCGCACCCCAGAAGCCGCTGGGCGGCCCTCACGGAGACTGGATTGCCTCTCCGCCCGTGGCGCCCCGTAGGGTTGCGCTCTTGGATCGGTGACAGGCGGCGGGCACGAAAAAGCCCCGGCCAATCGGTCGGGGCTGGTGGCGCAACTGCGCTGTTTGAACTTTCAGTAGTTTTCGCCCTATTCGCTAGGCCTGTCAACTTAGCGAGGCGATCACCCATGCTTGGGCAAGACAGACGATAGTACATGGACCCCGGCGAGAAGCACGCCCATGGCAAAAGCCGTTAGGACCATGACAGCTGCGATGAACGCCAATCGAAAGCCTAGGCCTAGCTTGTTCGATCCGAACAACGCCTCGAAGTGAACGTCACGTCCATCGCCATGCTGGCTATGAAGAGGATCTCGCGCATCACCAGGTCGCTCGGCTTGAACGAAGGCTGCCTGCGCATGGCTAATAGGAGGCCCGACCCTGTTAACGCCCCAGCCCGTATCCGCGGAAGGTTCTTGCGCTGACGCATGGCCTAGGCCGGAGTCGAAGACCCGGCGTGCTGCCTCGTACCGGTCGACAGCACCGAGGCGCCGGCGGGCCTTGTCGAGATGCCAGTCGACAGTGTGCTTGGAGAGGCCGAGCTCGCGGGCGATCTCCTTGGAGCTCATGTGGCGATCGACGAGTCGAAGGCACTCCATTTCCCTTGTGGACAGGCGTGACAATCCCTCAACGCTAGCAACAGCGGGACCGCCAAACGTCAGGACGACGTCCTGCCCTTGCCCAAGCTGCTCGCCAAAGGTCCTTCCGCCGCCAGATCCGGTTGGGTTGCCGCCGTATGGCACCCACGACGTCCACCCCTGCTCTCCTTCATCCTCTTCGTGTTCGAACTGTGGTTTGAATTCCCGCCTACTCAGCGGCCTTTTCGCGGCAACAGGTTCAACTGGTGCTTTTGTTTGAGCATCGCTTCCCTCGATCCTTTTGCTGGCGGCCTCCTCATCGCTCTTGCGAGCTTGCTCTACTTCAACGACCGAGTGAGCGAGTAGCCGGTCATAAGCCCGCTGCGCAGCCAAATATCTGACCTGCGCATAAGCAAACCATCCGCCGGCGACGGCTAAGATGATGTACATCCATGCGTATATTGAGCCTAACGACACGCTATCTCACCCATTTGGCGAACCAGACCAGAAGGCCTTGGATCGACAGGCAAATAACTATGATGGCGTCACCAACAAGCGTCGCATGTTCATGCCTCACAAGCGGAGCCAGGAACGCGGTCGTGGTCAGCGCGAAGGTCCACGTCTTCAAAAGATCAAGAGCAACGATGCGCCGCTTGTCAGCAATTTCAAGTTCTGCGGCCCTCGCCTGCAGCTCATCGCTATTCATCGATACGCCCTCTGACGACAACCTATCCAGGCTGGCGGCGAGCGCAACACCTTAAGGCGTTTCCAAGTGCAGCGTGACAGGCTTCATCAGGCGTCACCTAGCCGCCCTCTCCTTCCCGGATACTGAGCTGAGCCCCTTATCCCAGAATGGGTGATCCCCCTCTCCTTCCTAGAGGCTGAAGGGCGAAGACGTGATTTGTGCGTTGTGCGAGCGTGAGCCATAGTGCCTTCGCTAGAGCTTGGAGCCTATGAACGCACCGTTGAACTGGTCAGACATCGCGAGCGCGGGCGGATTTTCGCCCGTCGAGGTCGCGCGCCTGATCAACGTGCCGATCTCCACACTGCGCTCCTGGCTACACGGCGCAAACCCAGTCATCGTTCCAGACTACGAGCCGCTTAACGGGCGACTGTTGATGTCCTTCGACGCGTTCGTCGAGGCCCGTGCTATTGCCTATTTTGCTGAGGAGTTGCCTCTACAGCGCTTGCGCGAGATCATGCGCGAGTTTCGAGCTGTCACCGGAGAGCGCCACCCGCTGGCGAAGGATCAGCAGTTTGTCACTGACAAATTCCGCATCCTTGAGGTGGTAGGCGACGCGTATGTGAACGTGGTCAATCAGGTGTATGCCGAACCGACCCTGATGGCGCCGGCTCTGCGCGGCCAGGTCGTGTGGGACAACGGCGCTGCACGCTATTTCATGCCTGACCCGAAGAACCTGCCTCTTGTTCGCGTTGATCCGCGACATGCGTTTGGGAGGCCAGTGATCATCGAGAATGGCCGAGTGGTCACGACGTCAGCCCTTGCGGATAGCGCCGAGGACGAGGGCATGGAAGAGGCCGCGGATTGGTTTGAAGTCTCCTCCGAAGCTGTCCGCCAAGCTCAGCAGTTTGAGAACCGCGCCGCGTGATTTTCGTCAGGTTTGACGAGAATATGGCCCCAAAAATCGGCCGCTGTGTCGAGCTGATGAAGTCTCGACGAGACCTGGTAGTGGAGTGGCCAGCCGCCGATGGCTCCCTGGGTGCCGCAGACGTACACTGGCTTCAAGACTTTGGTGCCCGGGGCGGCAAGAAAGATCGCCGAATAGCGATCTCTGCTGACGGCTTCGTCGATGCTGAGCGAGCCGTGGCCGAAGCGGCAGGCGTCACGGTGTTCTACACGCCCTCCGTCCGCTATTGGCGTCCACTGAGGCGCGCTGGGCAAGCAGCATATGTGCTTCGTTGGCTAGACCGGATCATCGAGCTCGCCGAAGCCTCCGAGCCGGGCGTTCAGTTCGCGCTGCCGGCGACCTTTAGGACAACGGCGCAGGTCCGGGCCTACAAGCCAATCGTTGGGCGGAGATCTCGCCGAGGGTCTCAGTTACGGAGGAAGCCGCGCCCAAAGCCCACACCGTTGTTCGACGGGTGACGCACCCACCCTAACCGGTGGGGCTTTTGATTCCGCCCATCCAGCCCGGCCCAGCGCCCCCTCCCGCACCCGCTCGACCTCAAGAAGCTGGCCGCCGCCCTGGTCGACGAACACCATCCGATCGACCAAGCCCACCGCGCCGGCCGCGCGGTCCGATCAGGCTCCAGGCTCGTTGCGGCCGGGCGCTTGTTCCGGGCCTGGCAAAGCCGCCACCTCGCCAGATGCGGAGGGCCTGCACCCGCCGAGTTCAATCTGAAGCCCCCCACTAGGTTGACCCGAGCCTCACTAAGTTGGAGCGTCCGTTCGACATGGGGGTAATTAATGAATTGCTCGAGGGCCCTCGCGACCGCGCTCGTGATCAACGCGGCCATTGCCTTGAATTCGCATGCCCAGTTGGGCGAGCATAAAGTTCCTGGTCCTGGCTATCGGGGCAAGGAGGTCAATGACAGTCCTCGCCGAACCGAGCCGAAGAGGACTGAACCTCACAGGAACGCCATTGGGGAATCCAACCCAACAACACCTCCTAGGCCGAAACCCAAGTCTGGTCGGGCACCGGCGCGCGTTTCGGCCTCTACAGACGACGTTAACGAGCAACTGGGCATTGCCTACGAAAACCTGCGTCAAGCGCTCACCCCGCTCCAGCGTGAAGGGATGGGTATAGGCGCGCCTTCAGAGCACGTGTCTGCCAAGATCATTGGAGGCATCGATACTCTCTTGAGGATAGGTAACTTTTTTATCGGCGCCGAACTGGCCAAAAACGCCTATGCGCAACAAGAACTCTACCGAAGCAAGCTCTCGATAAAAGAGAAGGGGTATCTACTGATCTCCCACGAAGGCGCTGGCCAAACTAAAGCAACACCCGTGAAATCGCTGGATGACAAGCCGCTAGATTGGGATCCAAAGAGAATGGTCATCGTCGAGGTGACGGGCCTTGATGCGGATTCCAAGGCCCTGCGCGACACGATGTATAATGGCCTCCAGCGCAAGTACGATGACCTCGAAGCGGAGCGTCACAGGCCTTCCCCTGGCCCTCCGGTTCGCATTGAGCCGCCAGCGCCAAAGCCGCGGCCTTGTAGCGGGAAGGCGTGTAGCCCGAGGAGCGAGCGCTGAAGCCGAGTTGACACTGCGCCGCCGGTCAGCCACGCCAAAACCGATAGATCCTCAAGCAGGCGCGAGCAAAGTCCGCACCGGGTCCGAAAGCGGTCGACTGTCCGATCGCCGGTTCTGGACCTCGCCGGTCACGCTGCGCTTTCAATGATCACCGGCGCAGTTGATTGGCGCCTGGCAGCCTTCCGATGGGCGGCAACGGCATCCAAGCCGGCCTCGAGCAGCTTTCGTCGACGACGGTACGGCGTCGCCTCCAGCACTTCTCCCCTCGCCCGCTGCACCAACCACGCCGGCCAATGTCCAAGCACCGCGACCGAGAACAGCTCCCTCGCCTGCTCCGGCTTAAGCGCGGCCCAGATCTCGCGAAGCAGGCCGGGGACCTGGGGCAGCGGGCTCGTTGTTGGCGCCGGCGACGACGGACGCGCCGACATCACCACAGCGTCGAACAGACGGTTCACGTCGGCCGACGGCATATTGGCCCAGTTTAGCTTCTCTCCGATCAGCGCGCGGTCTTCCTTGGACAGAACGCCAAGGTCAGCCGGATCGCGAGACACGGACATCACCGGGAAGCGGATCCCGCGATAGAGCCGCACGAAGAGTTGGGCGGCGTCGTAACGCTCTTGGGTCAGCCAGCCGCGCGCCAGGGCTAGGTCGAGAGGGTGCTCGGTCTTGGACAGGTCGACGGTGTCGCCTTCCTTGGCGCCCAGGAGCGCCCGGCGCATGGCGATGATCCTAGCATTGGGCTTTGCGGGTTTAAGCTTGCCAGAGGGGTAGCGGTCGCCGGTCTTGCGGGGGCGGCCGTTCTTATGGGTGCGCTTGGTCATCATGTTCCCCGACGTCGTGGTTCAGGTGTCGCCCGGCCGGGCTTCGTAGTGGTCAGCCAGCTTGGTGCTGGCGGTGAGGAGGAGATCTTCCATGGAAGCCTTGGTCCGGCCGGCCGCCGTGGCGATGTCGGCGATCGAGCGGCCCCGGGCTACGAGATCCAGGATGGCGACCTCGGTCGGCGCCAGCGCGGCGCGGGCGGCCTTCAGGCTGTCCTGGGCGGTTAGGCGGTGCATCGGCCTGCCGTCGAGCTGCAGGATCTCGAAGTCACGCACGTAGACCTTCACAGCACTGACCTGGCGTGGGTCGATGGTGCTGGCGGCCGGGGGCACGCTGGTGGCGGCCAGAGCGCGCTCGCGCTTTCCGGGACGGCGACGACCTACCATCAGACGAATGCCGAGCGCTGACGCGCGGGGGGCGGCTTCAGGTCCTCGCCCAGCGGCATTGGCAGCGCCGGCGCAACGCCCGCCTCGGCTGCATCAAGTTCCGCCAGCGCGGTCTCCAAACAAGTGCGCCCTTCGAGGGTCATGTAAGCGTGGCGGTGCGTGCTCTGCAGGTCGTCGAACTCCTGTTTGCACGCCGCGATAAAGGCCGCCGGCGCCGGCAGAAATTCGTGTGCCGGGTCGCGCATGATCCGATCGCAGGCCAGGGCGACAACGGCGGCGGAATAGCCGTCGACCTCGCAAAGGTGCACTAGGTTCTCGCGATAAGTCGTCGGGCTGTGCGGCCGTGCATTCGGGAAGCTGTCGATCATGCGGCCGATGATGATGCCGCTGCGATTGCGGCTGGGATCGCCACTCCAAGCGGCCTGCATCGTGCGGACCACGGCTTCGGCGTCGCGGCGCGGCATGATCTTGGCGAGGGACTTCTGCCAGTACTCGCGCTGATCTCGACGCCGCTCCTCTGGAACCTCGGCGACGAACTTCTCCGCGACGAAATTGCGAGTGCTGTCCCGCGCTCGGATCGCTTCCCGGAACCCCTCGGTGTCCTTGAACCAGGCCGCCCTCGCCTGCCGAACCGGCGCGACGCAAAGCCGATCGATCTCGGCGATCTGGTGGGCTCTTTTCTGGCTCTCGGTCTGATTGGCCGCGATCGGGGCCGTCATGGCCTGTTCACGCCCGGAAGTGCTGGCGACTTGGGTCATGGTCACTCCTCGAAGCTCATGCTGCCGATGGCGTCGTCCATGGACGACCACTGGCCGCGGGGTTGGTTGATTGGGGTCTGGGTCGCCCAGCGCTGATCTTCCCAGCGACGCTGGTTGAGCCAGGTCGACGGGTTGCAGGGGCTGATATCCCGGCCGCGCTGCTGCTCGGTCGCAAGCCATGCGAAGTAGGCATCCGCCGCCTCGCAGAGGACTTCGATCGATGGCGAGTCGGCACCACGGCGCACCGCGACGAAGGCGTCCAGCGCCACCGGCCTTCCGACGCGGTTGCCGTAGCAGCGCCACCAGGCGTCGAACTCCGCTCGCTCAGCGTCGGTCGGGTCGGATCGGGACTTCCGGCGCTTCGGGGCGCTGGGCTGGCTGGTCGGCACGAGAAATCGCCCTGCCCCGTCGAGGCCCAGCGTCGGCGTGACGATCGGCTCAGGCGCGCGCGTTTCAGGTTCGGAACGTAGTGGAGAACCTTCTTCTTCTAGTTCCCTTTCCCTTTCCCTTTCCCTTGGGATTGATGAGGGATCGGAATTCCCGGCTTTTTCTGTCCCTGTAGGAATCCCAGTGGGATCGTTAGGCGTCCCACTGGGATCGCTCTGGGATGTTGGCGCTGATGCCAGTGGGATGCCAGCAAGGCACTTCACCACGGTGTCCTTGGTCAGGACAGGAGCGAGCGGGTTGCGCGCCGATAGCATGGCCGCTGCGTCTCGGATCTGCTGCTCTAGCGCAGCTCCGTCGAAGGCGACCTTCCAGCGCTTGGCGTTTCCGAGGCCGCTCTTAGCGCGCTGCAGCAGCTTCTCCAGCCACGAGATCAGCGCCGCCTCGGCAATGACCGGGTGGTAGAGCCGGCCGTCCTCAGCCTTGATCCAGCCGCGCATCGCGACGGCCTTGGCTTTGCGGAAAGTCTTCACGTCGAAGCCGAGTTCGGCCAGGTGGCAAAGCTCATCGTCATCGTCAGGCAGCGAGGCCGCCGGCACTTGATGCCACGCCCGGTACCAGAGTTTGTGACCGATCATCCACGCGATCGGGTTGCGCGACGCGGTGGCGTTGAAGCTGGACGCGAACAGACGCGGGACGTCGATCGACATCCGAGGGAAATCGCGCAAGTCGCAATCTGCGGGCGTGAGAGGCGCGGTCATATGGCATCCGGCCCCTCGACCATCATCCTCCGGACGCGCTTGGCGCCGATCTCGGCGATCCTGGCGGCCTGCTCCGGCCCGGCCATCTCCGCGGCCAGATCGATGGCGAGCGTTGCCACCTCCAGGAACGGGCTGTCGAAGTCTCCGGCGCCATAGTCGTGCTCATAAGCAAGCGCGAACACGAGCGCCTTGATCGCGTCCTTGGTTTTGGCCCAGCGCCGGAAATACGCGGCCATGATTGGATCTTCCGCGCCGGTAGCGGGCCGCGACGGGAAGGCAATGACGTTGTCGCTCACCGCTCCAGCTCCTTCATGCGGCGCTCGGCGCGGATGCGCAGCGCTCGGCCATAGTTCGCGACAGGATCAGCGGCCCGGCTGAGAAGGCTCCCGATGCGGGCCTGGGCGCCCAGGAGCGCCAGCAGCAAGACCTTCTTCCAGCTCTGTGAATTCACGCTCTCGCTCCTGGGCTTTGAGTTGTTCCCGGCGCGCATCGTCCGCCTGGGCGACGATGAAATCTCGGAGCGTCGTGCCGGTAACCGCGGCGCCCACGTCGATCAGGAATCCGAGGCCGTAGACCATGGACAGGCGAGCGATCGACCTCCCGCTGAGATGGCCCGCCAAGATGTTCTCGGCGGTCTTCGGCGTGCAGTTCAGGTCCCGCGCCACGTTCTTGGCGGTGTGGACCGGATGACGGGCGCGGAGGCGCTCTGCGACCTCCTTGGCGAAGCACCCGTCATCGAAATTTCTGGCTTGGGGGAGAACTCCCACGAACGCATCCCTCATCGCTGGCATGACTGTCTCGTCGGCCAGGGATGGTCCCCGCCGAAGCAGGGTTGGGAGGGTTCATGAAAGACGATCGGACTTGCCGGTCCGAGCAGTATTGGGACGAAGAAGTGGAACGGCTGGGCGGGCATGCCCGGCCGTTCGTCATTTCGGGAGCCGACGCGAAGCTGCTCGATGCCATCGACCACGCGATATCCGCCGGCGCCTGCCGGGTAGCGGCCAGGATGAACCCTCAAAGTGCGGCGACCTGGAACGCCGTGGCCGAGGCGAAGCGGCGCGAGGCCAAGAAGGCCTTGGCTGCCTACTTGAAGTCGGTCGGCCGCCGTGGCGCGTGAGACCGTCCGGGTCCGCCTGGACCAGATCGAAGCATTCTTGCCGGCGATGGCGGTGCAGGTCGAAGCCTTGCGGCTGTTGTTCGGGATGCTGATGGACTTCGACCTCGACCGGTCGGACGACCTGGGCGGCGAGCCCCTCGTCGTCCCGATCGCGCAGACGCTCGAAGCCATGCTCGACGCCGCAGATCCGGAAGCCACCGAACCCGGGGCACAGATCAAGGTCGAAGCCATCGCCGCGGCGCTTCGGATCATCGGCCCGATCGAGACCGAGGAGGTCGACATCGAGATCGGCGCTCCCAACATTTCGCCAGGGCCAGGAGCGGCAAACGATGACTGATGAGGCGCGCGCCCAGCTTGACCGTTGCGCGCATGGCGCGAGATGGTCCAGCCATGGCGATAGACTGGGATCAGGTTCGCAGCTGGGTAGGCACGATCGGGGGCCTGGCCGGCTTCACGACTCTTGGCTTCAATCGCCTCGATCGTTGGCGAGACCGGCGGACGCAGGAATTGGAGCGGCTGACAGTCACCACGGCCAACGTCCGGGACGGTGTGGTCGCGATCAAGGTTTGCTACCGAGCCAACGATGCAGCCGAGCGATTGCAGGTGACCGTCAGAGCGATCTCCCCCAAAACGCTCTTGGTCGTGCCTCGACCGGAGGGCGACTACGACCCCAGTACGGCCACTGTGATCAACCGCCCCATCGACGTTGGCGCAGGTTCGAGGCTGACAACGGAGGAATTGCGTTTCAATCACTATGCGCCTCCCCCGGTCATCGGCGAGACCACGGTCTTCCTGGCGAACATCATTGGCGGGTCGACGTCGGCGAACGCCGCCTCAGGCAGCGTGATGATCCGGGTGACGACGATCTCCTCCCGCAGGCGATTGACCGCCCAGAAGAGGCACATCAGCCCGACGGCCTGAACGGCAACACCGATGGCAAGGATCAATTCGAGGGCCGACATCAGGCGCATCCCAGAACATGCGCCACGCCGCCCGCCAGCTTGACTAGCGAGCGGCGATGTTCTCCCGTGGAAGCTGCACAACAAACCACGGAGAGCCTTAGATGTCGGGTGAGGGTACGGGCGCTCGCGCTGCCGCTTCGGATATCATCCTTCAGCGGCTGGTTGCCGAACTTGAGGTGCTGCACCCTGGCCTCATCGATCGGCTTGTCGGGCCGGTCAAACGACCGGTCATCGAGAACGAAGACGAGAAACGCCTTCACGATATTATCGAAGGTCATATCAGTCGCATCCTTGGGAATGCGGCTGGACAGGTGTACCGGGGCAAGCCGACTGCGTGACAGCGTTGATAATGCTGTCGAGACCAGAACCCTTGGCATCTTGAGCAGCCAGCGCCTCGGCGACGATCTCGCGCAGCCGAGCTTCCTGTTGCTGCGTGAAGATCGGTGCCTCGCAGCTATTGGCGGCGCTGGACAATGCGGCCATCCGGGCAGCAGGCGCGGCGGGAGGCGGCTCTTGATCGCCCTCTCGGCGCTCAAGCCAGGCCACAAGCCGGTCGGCAATCCGCTCGACGCCGTCTGTCCGATGGTCGACGTCCCGCCAGTTGCCCTCGCAGCAGAGCTGGGCGGCCAGGACCAGAGCGAGCTGACGGTTGGTGCTGGCGCCAGGACCGGCCAATGACGATTGAGGGGGCATCAGGCGGCGCCCGATAGAACGATTTTCGCGGCCAGACCTGTCAGCTTTGCTTCTGCCTGGGCGAGGCGGCCAATCCCTATGTCGCTCTCGCCCGAGGCCAAGGCGTTGAGGCGCTTGCCGTCATTGAACAGCAAGGTTGAAACCGTCGACGTAGCCAGCCCTGCGGCCTGCGCGTAACGGTAACAGCCTTCAACGAATTCGCTGAGCCGGGGATCAAGTTGGGACATGCCCCGAATGTTCGGGCTTTTTCCCGAATTGTCAAGCGTTGTCGTCCCGAGTACCCCTTGGCACCATCTAGAGGGTTATCCGAATGGACGTTGAAGGAGGGGTGCAGCTCGATCGTATCCGTGAGCGGATGCGCGCGCTCGACCTCAATCCCTACAGTGCCGCACGGAAGGCTGGCTTGGGCGAGAGCTTCGTGCGCGACATTATGCGCAATAAAGTTCGACATCCCAGCGCTGAGCGACTGAGCAAGCTTGCGTTCGCACTTGAGTGCAGCCTGGCATATCTGCTGGGCGAGGACGAGCCTGATATCTTGTGGCCCGAAGGTAAGGCACCGCCACCACCCCTGGCAATTGCTGAAACGGGAAACAACGCCCCGCCGCTTAAGGCCGTATTGCTGCCAATTCGCTTTGAGTTAATGAGCGATGCTCTTCGTAAGGCGACCGAGATTTCCAGACCCCCTCTCGGTTGGGAGGCAGCCACCATTCCAAAGACCTTTGCAGGTCGGCAGTGCTGGTGGGAGATCGTTAGAGACAATACCATGGAAGCATCGGCACCCTATGGATCCCTTGTTCAAGTAGTGGAATACACGGACGACGAGCGAGAACTAATCGCAGATGGCGATTTGGTGATCATAACCAAGCGTATAGCAGCTCTGGACGCGACTTATAACTTTGTCGAGCGCTCCATGCGACGCGTTACCTATCGATATCCAGATATGGGGCTATGGTTTCTGGAATTTGATCGCAACGACCCGTCGCAAAACCTAACCATGGACGTGTTCCGCGAGCATGAGCCGACAGAGCCGCGCAAATCGTATCGCGAGATAGCAATGGAGCTTGAGGATCCAGACGAGCGCGAAACCGCACTACGCTGGGATGACGCCTTTAAAGAGGCGGTCGCAAAGCGCGCGAGCGGTCCGAACGAGAAGATTCAGAAGGCGCTGGATCACGTCAACGAGATCCTAGACGACCCAGAAACGACGAAGCGAAAACTGGAAGAGTTTGACCGGATGTCGCCGAAGTTGGTCGGGAAGGTGATACGCATCCTTCGTCCTACCGACCCGCACGCAGGCTTCATTCAAAGCTAAATTCGGGAAATTTCCCGACCACCCCCTTTACTCGGGAAATTTCCCGATCTAACTTCACTCCATCGACACCCGATGGAGCGCCCGCTTATGGCCGGCACGATCAATCCGAAGCGAGTCCTGGCTGAGGGCCTAGAGCCGCGGAAGACGCGCAACCTCTACCCGGCTACCTACGAGCGCGACGCCGCCGTGGTGGCCGACATGCTGGCTAAGACCGAGGCCCAGGCCGCCACCGCGCGTCGGGTTCTCCAGGCTGCGCTGAAGTCGGGCGACAAAATCGTCGCCCGTTCCCAGCGCCGGGCCGTCGACCGCTTCGACACCTACTCCCGCAATTGCCGCGAGCGCCTGCACCGCCTGCATGACCTGCAAGTTCGCGCTCGACCTGCAGCGCCCGCTTTCGACCTGCCGTCGGCTGACACGCCTGCGGCTCCCTTCCTCTTGGCCGCAGAGTAAGACCGATGCACCAGCAGCAGGATCACACCACGACCGCGCTCGCCCTCGGCGCGGCCACCGAGCCCACCATGTCGTCGCGCGAGATCTCGGCCTTGGTCGAGAGCCGGCACGACAAGGTCAAGCAGTCGATCGATCGCCTCGTTGAACGTGGCGTGATCGTCCAACCCCCAATGGGGGATGAACCCCTGACCGACGCGATGGGGCGTCAACGCTCCGAGCGTGTCTACCGCCTCTGCAAGCGCGACAGCTACATCGTGGTCGCCCAGCTCTCACCGGAGTTCACGGCGCGGCTCGTGGACCGTTGGGAAGAGCTGGAGCGCCAGGTTCGCCAACCGATCAATCCGGCGTCGCTTTCGCGGATGGATTTGATCCAGTTGGCGCTGGCGGCGGAAACCGAGGCCCAGACCGAGCGCGAACACCGCCTCGCCGTCCAGGCCATCAACGAGGAACTGGCGCCGAAAGCCGTCGCCCTGGACCTGATCGCCGGCACCGACGGCTCGTACAGCATCACCGAGGCGGCCAAGGCGCTCCAGAAGCGACCCAAGGACGCCTTCAAAGAACTGTCGACCCGGAAGTGGATCTACCGCCGGCCGGGTGCGAGCGCCTGGTGCGGCTATCAGGACAAGATCAACGCCGGGCTGCTGGAGCATAAGGTCACGACGATTGAGCGCGACGACCGCCCGGACAAGTCGGTCACCCAGGTCCGAGTGACGCCGAAAGGGCTCGCCAAGCTGGCCGAAGCGCTCGGCGTCGGGCTCCTTCAGTGATGCCCGCCCTCTCCTTCCCCACAAGGCAGCGGCAAATTTGCCGGTTTGCTCCCCAGCCCATCTTTGGGCGCGCGACCAGGGAGCCGAACGGGGGTGTCGTTCCAGCGAACGCGACCCTCGCCGTCCTCCGCCAACTGCCGAGCCTGCTGTTCGTGCTGATCTGCGCGGGCGTGCCGGCGGCAATCCTGCTGGGCCTCTGACCCGATGGTCGAGCTCCGCCAAGCTTTCCAAAACGCCAGTGGACGCGCCCCCTCCTACAGCGGCGCGCCCACTGGCTCGTCCGATCAACCTTGGGAGACTGAAATGGACATGCACACCGATACCACGGCCCATCTGGCCGCTGAAGGCGCCGAAACCCCGGCGCGAGCCGCCGCCACGATGCGCAAGGCAAAGGCCGAGGGCAAGATCGCCCAGGCCCCGGCGGCCGTGGCGGAAAAACTGACCGTCAGACAGAACGATCTGAGGCACGAAGTGGTCGGGTCGGCCGAGGCTCCGTCGCTGGCCGCCCTGCTGGCCAAGCGGAACACCATGATGGACGAGATCAATCTCCGCGCTGAAGGCGACGACGCACCCGACGATGAGGTGACGCAGGCCAACGAGGCCGCGTTCGCTGTCGAGCATGAAATCCTAACTTCGCCATGCAGGACGGCCGACGATACCGTCGCGAAGGTTGCCGCACTGGTCGAATTTATCCGCGAGGCCGGCTGTCCGGACGAGAGCGACGTCGAGAACGTGCTGGCGGATATCGGCCGGGTACTGCGCGAATCCACTCACTCGATGCACGGCACGAAGGTGGATCGCCGTGACGCACACTGGGCTTTGGTCCCCCATGCGCCGGTCGCTGAGCCCGCGCCGCTGAACCTGCCGGGAGACCTTGCCGCCATCGTCGCGGCGGCCGAGGACTACGACGTCAAGTTCGTGAAGCCGGCCGTTGCGCGCCACGGCGCCGCGGACGTGGCGACCATGGGCGAAGGCAAGGACGATCCGGCCCTCAAGAGGGCCGAAACCCTGGCCTGGGACGAGATGGACAACCACTGCGACGTCTATCGCGCGATCGTCGACACGATCCTAGATCATCGCCCGGCGACGCCGAAGGAGCTTCTGAAACAGGTCGAAGCCTGGGGCTCGCTCTTGGTCAAGCACTTCGCGTGGCGCACGAACGCCGAGACCCTGATCGGCAAGCTCAGCATGGAGGACGCCATCATGATCGGCGAGCACATGCACGCCAGCCTGAAGGGGATTAGCGGCGCGAGCCCGGCACCAGCCCGCGGCCCCAATATGCCCCCGTCCTTTGACGCCGAAGGCGTCGCAATCGTTGCTGAAGCCAAGGAGATCGCCAAGGACATCGGTCCGGCCCAGGACGCCTTCCATGAGGCCAACGAGGCGTGGGTCGCGACCAAGGGCAAAGGCGAGGAGGGCTTGCTGGCGCACCAGAACGAGCTGGAGGCCGTCTGGTGGAGCCACCTGAACCGGTTCTCCGCCACTGCCGAGCGCCTCTTCGACTTGCCGGCGCCGACCATGGCCGACCGGGCCCGCATCGTCCGCGCCTACGCCGAGCTCATGGCGCCGATCTTCGGCGACACCGACCTCGACAACAAGCTGGCTGGCCTGCCGACCGAGAACCTGCTGGAGGTGATCTCCTACCTCGACGGCACGCGCCCCAGGGCGCTCAACGGTCGTGATGAGATCCGTGCGGCCTGGGTCAGCGCTAAGGCAGCGCAAGACGAGAAGGGCGCATGGGAGCAGTTGGACGCCGCCGCGCGCGCCGCCGAGGACGGGCTTCGCGGCGCCAGCACGACCGTGCGCCACTTCGAGGATCAGAACCCGACCTCCGGCGATGGCGATCCCGCCTACGACCAACTCACCGCAGCGTGGGACGAGGCGAGTTCCACCCTGTTCCGGACCTACCATGAGCTGCTGAACATGCCCGCGCCGGACGTCGCCGCGTTGGCTCGCCAAATCCAGATCTACAGCTGGGTTACCAACGTGACCGACCACCGTATCGACGGCAAGACCAGCTGGCCGCTCGACCCGGCCGAGCCGAAGATGGTCGCCGCGATCGACAATGCCGGCGACGACGACGAACGCGGGCTGCTGAGCCTCTATCGGTCGGCCTGCCGTCTGGCCGGCGTCGAACTCCAGCCGATCCGGATCGAAGCCGAAGTCGCGGCCGAAGCCGAACTCCTCGCCGCTGAATAGCCGCTACCCAGCCGCCGGCCATCGCGGTCGGCGGCGCCTTTCCGAAGGACCGAGCCCGTGACGCGCTATTTCCGCCCTCCCCCGCCCTTCATCCTGCTGTTGGCTGCCCTGGCAGCAATCGGCGCTTCTCATGTGGTGACGCTGTGACTGATGCCACTCGATCCCATCCCTGGACTCGACCAGACGGCGTGAGTTGGAGAGCCGGCATGGAAATCACGGGTCCAAACGCCGGCGCATTCATGGCCGAAATCAAGTTCGAGACCCACGCCCAATGCGTCGAATTTATCGACGCGATGCTAGGCCGCGCGCGGCCTGCGACTGAGGAGGCCTAAGGTGACCGATCCCCGCATCAAACGCCCCTGCCCCTTCTGCGGCGAGGCGCTCCATCTGATCTTTCAGACCGACGCGACGCACTTCCCGATGATCGAAGGGAACGACACGGTGAAGGATGAGAACGGCTATGATCTGGAAAACCCAGTCGATGCCGTCTCGTGCTCTGTCTGCTGCGCCCATGTCCCGGCCGTTGTCTGGAACGGCGATGTTTCGGCGTCAGAGTTCGCCATCCGACGTGCCTTCGAGGTCGAGAACGGCAAGTGCGGCTGCGGCCACGAACACTATGCCTCCTCTGCCGTCCTGGAGGCCGCATAGATGGCCGAGCGCATCGAACTCCCCACCAAAGCCCAGATCGCGGCCCTGACGGATCCCGCCGCCATCAAGGCGCTGATCGAGGACATCGAGGGCGTCGTGACCACGATCGAGACCCGCCTGGAGTACAGCGGGATCAATGACGACGATTGGCGGGCCCGCGCCCAGGGCGCCTTGATCCGCCATCGGACGGCGTTGCGCCAATTGAACCGCCGGGCCCATGATCTCAGGTTTATCGCACTTCGGCAGCCGAGCCGCCCTCATGGTCGAAAGACGAAGTTGACGTCGAAGCCGGCGAACGCACGGCCCGACAGCGAGAACGATCCTCTGACGAACGAATCCTTGGACCAGGATCACGTGATCGACCTAGGCAACTTCACCGAGGTCGCGGAAGCGGACGCCAAGCTTGCAGATCTCGACCGACGCATCGCCGCCGTTTCGCGGGATCGCGACGACGAGATCGCGACGCCTTCGCAGAAGCGGGACGAGGGCTTCCTAGCCGCCACGAAGTCCACTCTGGCCGCCATGCGCAACAACAGGTCTGTGCTCCAAACTCATCGAAACCGGCTGGTGCGCGGCACTGTCGGCGAGACCTGCGCCGACAAGATGCAGCGCCAGGAGCGCCGCGAGCGCCGGTTCGTTGACGCCGCCCGCGACCTGTTGCCCACCGCGACCTTCCAGGCCATCTGGGATCGGGTCGAGCGCCAGGAGGTGGAAATCGCTGGCGCGAAGGTTACTGCCTGATGGGCGACATCATCGACTTCAAGCCCCGGCCCGGCCAATATCAGACCAGCGACAGCGCGACCGACATCGTCCGTTCTTGCCCATTCTGCGGCGAGTGCGAAGCGCTGAGCCTCGGCGAGGAAGAGAAGATCCTCGCAAAGTTCGAGGATGGCCGCCCGATGATTGTGGAAGTCTCTCCTACCGTGTTCTGCGAGGTCTGCGACGCCAGCGCGCCTATCGAAACGTGGAATAGTCGGATTTTGCCGCCGGGGGCCGCCTGATGGCACGCACCCCATACACGCTTGACGTGTCGAGCGCCCGGATAAATATCGGGGCACGCAAGGAGAAAACTGTTGGAGAAGTCATCGCCGTCAGGCCGGATTGTAACGGAAGTCGACGCTCATGTCGGCCAAGTCGTGCGCGCTATCCGCAAGACAAAAGGAATTTCCCAAGAGCAACTTGCCAAATCCCTCGGTGTAAGCTTCCAACAAATTCAAAAATACGAGCTTGGACACAATCGGGTGTCTGCATCGAAGCTGTTCGCGATTGCCAACGTCCTGGATGTCGAGCCCGGCGCATTCTTCGCAGGTCTTTCCAAGAATTCGCGATCAGTGTTCCCGCCTTCGATGATGGCTTTCTTTTCGGAAGACGGGGCGCGCGAAGTGGCCGAAGCCTACTTGAAACTGAAGCCGTCGCACCGCCGCACGTTGGCGGAGCTTATTCAGAGCATGGCAGAATGATCGCAGGCGTAGCCATGGGGGACAACCATGGCTACTGAGCGCCGTCACAAGGTCGAGCCACGCGGCTTGCGCCGGCCGGACGCCGCGCACTACGTTGGCGTCTCGACCAGCAAGTTTGATGAGATGGTGGCCGACGGCCGAATGCCGAAGCCCAAGCCCGTCGACGGCTGTCGCGTATGGGATCGCTTCGCCCTGGATGAGGCCTTCGAGCAATTGCCCGGGGACAACCGCGGCGCCGAGAACGAGTGGGATCGCGCCTTCGGATGACCAAACTGCGCCTGAAGTACGTGAAGGCCTTCGTGGACCGCCACGGCAAGCCGCGCCACTACTTCCGGCGACCGGGCTTCAAGTCGATAGCCCTTCCTGGCCTTCCCGGCTCCAAGGAGTTCATGGCGGCCTATCAAGCCGCGCTGTCCGGAGAAACGGCGCCGGCCCGCCAGATTGGACTTGAGCGCACCAAGGCAGGCAGCTTCTCGGCGTTGATTATCGCCTATTACGACTCCGCCGAGTTCAAGGCGCTCCAGCCCATAACCCAGAAGACCTATCGCAACTCGATCGAGCGCTTCCGGTCTACCAAGGCGCCCAACGGCGAGAAGTACGGAGACCTCAGCGTCACCGACCTCCAGTCCAAGCACATTATGCGGATCATGGACGGCATGGCCGATAAGCCTGGCGCCGCTTACAATCTCCGCCGGATCCTTCGCATCTTGATGCGCTTCGCCGTCGAGCGCGGCTGGCGCCACGACAACCCCACGGTCGGCGTGCGGAAGGTCAAGAACAAGTCCACCGGCTATCGCTCCTGGACAGAAGAGGACATCGCCCAATTCGAAGCCTACTGGCCGCAGGGCTCCCGGGCCCGCTTGGCCCTGGCGCTACTCCTCTACACCGCCCAGCGACGCGCCGACGTCGTCACGATGGGCCGCCAGCACGTCAAGGACGGCAAGATCCACGTCGCCCAGAGCAAGAGCCTGGGCCACACCAAGCTGGCAATCCCCATCCATCCAAAGCTCAAAGAAGCGATCGACGCTGTTCCGGCCTCGAATATGACCTTCCTAATGACCGAGTACGGCAAGCCCATGTCGCCGGTCGGCTTCTCGAACTGGTTTAGCGACTGCGCCAAGAAGGCCGGGCTACCGCCGCAGTCATCGCCCCATGGTTTGCGCAAAGCGGCATCCCGACGGCTGGCCGAAGCAGGCTGCACCGCCAAACAAATCCAGGCCGTCACCGGTCACAAAAGCCTTGTCGAGGTGGCGACCTACACGGCCGCAGCCGACCAAGCGCGCCTGGCGGAGGACGCTCTTCAAGCCCTTCAGCGGGCCGAAAAGGGAACACCCGGTGTCTAACCGAGAAAGCCGGGTAGACAAATCGGCGAATTTAGTCAGCGAATTCAACGCATATTTTGGAAGGTGGTAGGCCTGGAGGGACTCGAACCCCCAACCAGACCGTTATGAGCGGTCGGCTCTAACCATTGAGCTACAGGCCCGCGCGAAGCGTTTTCACGATCGGCGAGCGCGCGGATTAGCACGGGCCGAACGCGGCTTAAAGCTCCGGTTCAGGTTGAGCCTGTCACGAAGAACCCAACAAGGTTCGGCGACGTTTTGTAGCCTCGACCTTCCGTGGAGAATAAGACCGATGACCCGCCCCGTTCGTAGCGTTCTGACCACCCTCGCCCTGCCCGTCATGGTCGGCGGCGGGCTGCTGATGGGCGCGGTCGCGCCTGCCCTGGCCCAGACCGATTCCGACGCCGCCTTCAGGGCCACCACCTTCAGCCTGTCGGCCTATGGCGAGACCCGGGTCGCGCCGGACATGGCCACGATCACCCTGGGCGTGCAGACCGACGCGCCGACCGCCGCCGAGGCCATGAAGACCAATGGCGCGCGCATGAACCAGGTGCTGGCCACGCTGAAGAAAGCCGGGATCGCCGAGCGCGACATCCAGACCTCGAACCTGAATCTCAACGCCCAGTACGCCTATGAGCAGAACCAGCCGCCGAAGCTGACCGGCTACCAGGCTTCGAACCAGGTGACGATCACGGTGCGCGACCTGAGCAAGCTGGGCGCGGCGGTCGACGCCACGGTCGGCGCCGGAGCCAATACGGTGGGCGGCATCAGCTTTGGCCTGGCCAACCCGAAGGCGGCCGAGGACGCGGCCCGCCTGGACGCGGTGAAGGCCCTGCAGGCCAAGGCCGAGCTCTACGGCCGCGCCACCGGTTACAAGGCCGTGCGTCTGGTCAATCTGAGCGAAGGCGGCGGCTACACGCCTACCCCGCCCGCCGTGCCGATGTTCGCCATGGCCAAGCGCGAGATGGCCGACTCCACCGCCGTCGCCGCCGGCGAGCTGAAGGTCCGCGTCGACGTCAACGCCGTCTACGAAGCGACCAAACAGTAGACAAGACGGCCGTCGCCGGCAGGGCCCGGCGACGGCCGCGCCGCGCTTGGGCGGCTATTAGAAACCGGCCTTGGCGAAGGCGTGCAGGACCCGATCCTGGATCTCGACGCCCGGCAGGGCCCGGTCGCCCTCCATCACGGCGACGTAGCTGAAATGGCTGTCCGGCTTGCCCGGGCTGGGCGGCACGGGCCCCATCGCCCATCCGACCGAGTTGCCGGCCGCCGTCGGACTGGGGCAGCTGATGAAGCGGGCGGGCTTGCCGGCCCCGCTCTTGGACAAGGCCTCGGCCGTGGTCTGACCGCCATCGCAAGACGGCAGGCTGCGCGCGCAGGTCACGTAGCCGCCGCCACGCCACACCATATGCCCCTGGGCGTCGGTGATGATCACACAGGTCGAGGGCGAGCCGATGGAGCGTCCGATGGCCTGGGCCAGCTTGGTGTCGTCGACCCCTTCCGGCAGCTTCTGGGCGCAGGCCGAAAGGCTCAAAGCGGCGAGCGCGAAAAAGGCCGTGCGCCGCATCGCCTAGGCCGCCTTCTTGATTAGGTTGCCTTCATCCAGCAGGACGACCGTCGGGGCGTAGTTGCGCGCCTCCTCGGCCGCCATCTGGCAATAGGCGACCACGATCACCAGGTCGTTCTTCTGCACCAGGCGGGCCGCCGCGCCGTTGACGCCGATCACCTTCGAACCGCGCGGGGCTTCGATGGCGTAGGTGGTGAAGCGCGCGCCATTGGTGATGTTGAGCACGTCGACCTGCTCGTTCGGCAGGATGCCCGAGGCGTCCAGAAGGTCGCGATCGATGGCGATCGAACCCTCATAGTCGAGGTCGGCCTGGGTCACCGTGGCGCGGTGCAGCTTGGCCTTGAGCATGGTAAGCATCATGGCGACGGGATCCATCCCTTTGAGAAATATCGTTTTTCGAGCCGCCACACACTAGAGCCTTATCCGCTCGAATGGAATCATTCGAGCGGATAAGGCTCTAAATCAAACATTTAGAGCGTGATAGCCGCCGAAACCGCTCACACTTTCGGCTATCACGCTCTAGGCTCATCCATCCGGCCCAGCCATATAGACACAAGCCCGAGCCCGTTCAATCGCGCCGGGCTCGCGGGCTTGGCCAAGTCGTCAAAGCTTGAACGCGCCGCTTTCGATCTTGGCGTGCAGGGCCTTGGTGATCTTCACATAGCCGTTGGCTGGATCGCGGAAGTACAGCGGATCCTTGGTCTTGGCCGGGTCGAAGCCATCATTGACCAGATCGATCTTGCGGTACTTGAAGGTGCCGGTCGTCTCGATCGCCTTTTGCAGCCGCACGAAGACCGGCCGCGCGTAGCCGGGCATATGCTCGTCGACATGCTTGCCGAAACCCTCGAGGTCGAACTCGTCGTCGGTGACCAACGAGGCCATGCCGGCCTTGCCGTCCAGGTCGCCGACCTTGACCCCGTAGACATTGACCTCCAGCACGCCGGGGAAGCCGGCGATGCGCTCGGCCACCTCGCTGGTGGCGACGTTCTCGCCTTTCCAGCGGAAGGTGTCGCCGATCCGGTCGACGAAATAGATGTAGCCGTCGCCGTCGATCTTCATCAGGTCGCCGGTGCGGAACCAGGCGTCGCCCTTCTCGAAGACGTCGCGCAGCACCTTCTTCTCGGTGGCGGCCTTGTCGGCGTAGCCGGTGTAGTTCGAACGCGCGTCGCTGCCGATATGGCCGATGCACTCGCCGACCTCGCCCGGCGCGACCTCGACACAGCAGCCGTTGGCTCCGCGCACCGGCATCTCTTCCTCGACGTCGAACTTGACGATGCGGATGTTGAACTTCTTCTTCAGATAGCCAGGCACCCGGCCGATCGCGCCGCGCTTGCCGTCGAAATTGAACAGCGAGACGTTGCCCTCGGTCGCGCCATAGAATTCAAGCACGCCGCCGACCTTGAATCGGTCGAGCATCGTGTCCCAGACGTCGGGACGCAGGCCGTTGCCGAAGATCAGGCGCAGCTTGTGGGCGCGCTCCAGCTCATGTTCGGGCTGGTTGGCGAGGTAGCGGCACAGCTCGCCGATATAGACGAACATCGTGCAGTTCTCGGTGACGACGTCCGGCCAGAAATGGGTGGCCGAGAACTTCTTGCGCAGCACGATCGAGCCGCCGTTCAACAGCCCCGCGCCCATGGCGCAGAGGCCGCCGGTGGCGTGGTACAGCGGCAGGGTCACGTAGATGCGGTCGGTCTCCTTGGCCCCCGTCGAGCCGGCGAAGCCGCGCATATAAAGCTGGGCGCGCATGTGGGTGATGCGCGCGGCCTTGGGCAGGCCCGTCGTGCCGCTGGTGAAGATGAAGAGCGCGGTGTCCTTGGCGGTGATGCCGTCGCGGGCCGTCAAGCGGTCGGGCCGCAGTTGGCTGCAGCTCTTCAGCGCCTTGACCAGATCGCGCTGGTCGTCGTGGACCGGCCCCAGCACCCACTGCTGCACGTGGCGCTCCAGCTGCCCCTTCACGTCCTCGAAGCAGGGCGAGGTTTCGGGATCGACGATGCAGTGCAGCGCCTGCGAGATGTTCAGGCAGTGGGCCAGGGCCGCGCCGGTCAACTGGTTGTTGATCAGCGCCGTGGCGACGCCGACCTTGGTCAAGCCGTACCAGATGGCCAGGTATTCCAGCCGGTTAGGCATGAACAGCGCGACGGTCTGGCCGCGCGTCAGTCCCTGCCCCTTGGCCCAGTGCGCGTAGCGGTTGGCGATGGCGTCCAGCTCGGCATAGGAAACCGTCTTGCCTTCGAAGGTGATCGCGGGCCGGTCGCCATACTTGTCGACAGCCGCCTCCAGGTCGTCGCAGATCAGATTAACGCTGTCCGGAGCGATGGATTTCACGCGCTTGAGCGTGCGGGAAAGGCCCTTCAGGAACCGAACTTCCCGCCGAATCTTCTGGCTCAGGCGCATCTAGACTCTCCCTTCAAACAACCATTGGAGAGCCCCGCGCGACGGGTCAAGCCGCCGCGTGCTGCATTGCAAACCTTTCGCTGTTCGTTGAAAAACGGTGATCAGTTTAGGCCGGTCATACTGAAGCGAAACTCGCCTCGCTTGAAGTCGAGGGCCACGGATCGGAACTTCTGAAGCACGTCCGCGCCGATCAACAGCGCCGGGCGATCCGTCAGCCCCCAGTAGTCGAAAGTGTGTATCGGCCCCATAACAACGGGAACCGCGCGGATCTGGACCGGCCCGATACGCAGAAAGCTGAGAATGGCCACGGTTCCGGACATCTCCTGACCCGTGACGCTCTTGAGACGCAGATCCAACGCCGAGCCAAGGATAGCCTCGTGCGCCTTCGCCGCCCGCAGCAAGGCGAGATTACCGATGGTGGTCGTCGAGCCGCTGTCGATAAAGGCCGTCAGCGCCACACCGGGAATCACCGCGTCGATCAAGGTCAGGCCGTTGCGCTGGGTCTTGGCTGGTACGGTGAAGGTGTCCCCGCGTGGCAGCGGCAAATGCGGCGCGATGGTCATCCGCCGCCGCGAATAGTCCAGCATCACGTTGTTGCCCGCCAGCCAGTCCAGACCCAAGAGACCATCCGCGCCAAGGTTCTGGCGCGGCACGACCGGGACGCGCATGTCCGCCCGCTCTCGCCGACCCGACCGCATCGACGCCACCACGACTTCGTCCACGACCGCCGAACCGGCGACGCCATGCAAGACCGTGCGTCCGGCCCGCGCTAGACCCAGGGCGTCGGCCAATTCCATTGAGACTGCGGAATTGTCGGCTCCGGTATCGACCAAGAAAGCGTAAGGCCCCCGTCCATTGACCGACACCTGAGCCGTCAGGCGCTCGGCGGGATCCAGCAAACGCAGAAGGTCCGTCGTGGCCGTTTCCGATCTCGCCACGGGCGATGGGGTATTTCGATCTTGAGCCCAGGACAGCGCCGGCGCTAGGCCCGCGCCCACGGCTGCCGTCAGGATCGCTCTTCGCGATGTCCCTTGGCGAAACAATCAGCGTCCTCCCGGATCTTTGGGAGGACGCTATGTCCAATACCGAAGTTAAGCCAGCGATCTCACCCTAAACACGCCGCGAACAAACGATATTCGGTCGCGACCATGGCGCCTCACCCCGCCGCCAACCGGCGCTGATCGTCGCGGGCCGACTTCAGCTTTTCCGCCACCAGGAACGCCAGTTCCAGCGCCTGCTCGCCGTTCAGGCGCGGATCGCAATGCGTGTGATAGCGGTCGGCGAGGTCCGTTTCCGAGACCGCCCGGGCGCCGCCCAGGCATTCGGTGACGTTCTGGCCGGTCATCTCCAGGTGGACGCCGCCTGGGTGGACGCCCTCGGCCTGGGCGATCTCCACGAAGCTCTTCACTTCGCTCAGAATGCGGTCGAACGGACGGGTCTTGTAGCCGGTCGAGGCCTTCAGCGTATTGCCGTGCATCGGGTCCGTGGCCCAGACCACCGAGCGGCCAGCCGACTTGGTCGCCTTCATCAGGCGCGGCAGGCGATCGGCGATCTTGTCCGAGCCGAACCGCCCATAGAGGGTCAGACGGCCCGGCTCGTTGTTCGGGTTCAGCACGTCGATCAGGCGCAGCAGGTCGTCGCCCTCCATGGTCGGGCCGCACTTCAGGCCGATCGGGTTCTTCACCCCCTTCATGAACTCGACATGGGCGCCGTCCAGCTGGCGGGTGCGCTCGCCGATCCACAGCAGGTGGGCGCTGGTGTCGTACCAGTCGCCGGAGGTGCTATCGACGCGGGTCATGGCTTCCTCGAAGCCCAGCAGCAGGGCCTCGTGGCTGGTGAAGAACTCGACGCGGCGCAGGTCCGGCTGGGTGTCGGGCGTCACGCCGACGGCCGACATGAAGGTCAGGGCCTCGGAGATCTTCTCCGACAGTTCTCGATAACGCGCGCCCTGCGGGCTGTCGCCGACGAAGCCCAGGGTCCAGCGGTGGATGTTGTAGAGGTCGGCATAGCCGCCGCTGGCGAAGGCCCGCAGCAGGTTCAGGGTCGCGGCCGATTGGCCATAGGCCTTCAGCAGCCGATCCGGATCGGGCACGCGCTCGGCTTCGCTGAAGTCCATGCCGTTGATGATGTCGCCCCGGTACGACGGCAGGGTCCGATCGCCGACGGTCTCGACCGGTTCGGAGCGCGGCTTGGCGAACTGGCCGGCGATGCGGCCGACCTTCACCACCGGTTTGCCGCCGGCGAAGGTCAGCACCACCGCCATCTGCAGGATCAGGCGGAAGGTGTCGCGGATATTGTCCGCGTGGAATTCCTTGAAGCTCTCGGCGCAGTCACCGCCCTGAAGCAGGAAGGCGCGGCCCTCCGCGACATCGCCCAGCAGCGTCTTCAAGCGACGCGCCTCGCCGGCGAACACCAGCGGCGGCATCTGGCGAAGCGTCTGCTCGACCCGCTCCACGGCGCCCATGTCCGGATAGTCGGTGGGCATGTGCTTGGCGGGTTTGGCTCTCCAGGCGACGGGGGTCCAGCGGGCGGTCATGACAGGCTCGATCATTGCAAGGGGCGGGGTAGATATCGCGAAAAGGACGGAAAGGCAAAATCGTGCGGCTAGATAGCGTCAACCCGACGGAGCGAGAAAAGTCGTTGTCGCGCTAGCGCGGCGAAGCGCTCGATTTTTGCGCGACGCCGCAGGCGATGGCGGCCAGAGCGCCCAGGGCGATCCACCACTCCTGCCAGACGCCAAAGCTGATGCCGCCGATGGTCAAATAGGCGACCAAGGTCGCCGCCGCCATGGCGCCATCGCGACGGTCCTCCCCGGTCCGCCCCACGACGCGATAGGCGAGCCAGGCGAAGAAGGCCCCAGCCAAGGCCGCGCCGATCGAACCCAGCTCCAGCCACAGCTGGATGGCCGCGTCGTGAGTATGCAGCGGGATGGCGTTTCCGAACATGCGACTGGCGTCTATGCCCCAGCCGCGCAGCGGATGCTGAACCGTCTCGTTGGTCGCGAAAGCCCAGATATTAAGGCGCGCGTCCCACGAGGGCGGAGCCAGCACGTGCAGCCAGGCGATGAAGCCGCTCCGCACCGACCAGAGCACCACCATCGGCGCGAAGATGAACGGCAGGGCCACGATCGGGATCAGGGCGCGGGCGACCGGCTTGCCGATCACGCGAACGCCCAGCCAAACGAGACCGCCCGCCAGCAGGGCCGCGATCGGCGCGTCGGCCCCGGTGAAGTGCGCGCCGGCGATGGTCAGAACGGCCATGGCCGCGATGATGATCGTCCGCCCCCGCACGCGCCAGGCGTCCAGGATGCGAGCGCATGGCCAGAACAGCAGCGCCAGCGGATAGGCGCCCATCGACACCTTGACCATGGCCAGGTCCGGCCGGATCGGGTCATGGCTGGCTCGCCGCAGCGCCTGGAAGATCTTGGCCTGCAACGCCCCGTCCAAAGCGGTGATCAGAGCCAAGGCCGCGGCGGCCACGATCATCACCGCGCCCGCCCGCCGCGCGGAGCGCCGCGACAGGGTCCCCAACGCCGCGACGGCCGCGCCGTAGAAGCCCAACTCCAGCACAAGCTTGAAGGCGGTGAAGGCGCCGAGAGCCTTGTCCTTCTTCAGGTCGGCCAGATGCGGCGCCGCGGGGCTCCAGTGAAGGCTGATCAGCGCCCACGCCAGCAGCGGCAAAAGCGCGAAGACGGGCAGCATCGGCTGCCGCGCGCGCGCCAGGGTCGGCGTGACCAAAAGGCCGGTCAAGGCCAGCAGCGGCGCGAACCCCAGCGGCGCCAGGTAGCCCACCAGCGGGATCATCGCCATCAGGAAGACGGCGACCGCGCCCAGCCAGGGCGTGCGGCGCTCGGGCGCGAGCTCCGACGTCATCCAATCCCGCCGACTTCGACCGGAATGTATTTCTCCCGCAGCGTGACCAGTTCCTCGGCCAGGGTCGGGTGAACCGCGCAGGTCGAGTCCCACTGCGGCTTGGTCACGCCCATCTTCACGGCGATGGCGGCCATCTGGATGATCTCGGGCGAGTCCGGCCCCACCACATGGACGCCCAGCACGCGCTGGTCGTCCTGCTTGACCACCAGCTTGATCAGGCACCGTTCCTGGCCGCCATAGAAGGTGATCTTCATCGGGCGAAACACCGAGCGGTAGATGTCGACGCCGCCGAACGCATGACGCGCCTCGGCCTCGGTCATGCCCACCGAGCCCACCGGCGGCTGCGAGAACACCGCCGAGGCGACCATCTCGTGATCGAAGGTGGTCGGGTTGTCGTAAAACTCGGTCTGGGCGAAGGCCGCGCCTTCGCGGATGGCCACGGGCGTCAAATTGATGCGGTCCGTCACGTCGCCCACGGCCCAGATGCTGGCGACATTGGTCCTGGAATGCTCGTCGACGGCGATCGCGCCCTTGTCGTTGAGCTTCACACCGGCCTTCTCCAGCCCCAGCCCCTGGACGTAGGGCTCGCGGCCGGTGGCGAACATCACCGCCTCGGTCTCGAAGGTCAGGTCGTTGGACAGGGTGCTGACCAACACGCCGTCCTCGGCTTTCTCGATGCTCTTGTGCGAGCATCCCAAAACCACCTTGATCCCGCGCTTTTCCAGCTCGTCGGCGAGGTGCGAGCGCACATCGTCGTCGAAGCCGCGCAAAATATTGGCGCCGCGATAGAGCAGCGTGGTCTGCACGCCCAGGCCGTTGAAGATCCCGGCGAATTCGACGGCGATGTAGCCGCCGCCGACGATCAGGATGCTCTTGGGCAGCTTCGGCAGATGGAACGCCTCGTCCGAGGTGATGCCCAGCTCCGCGCCGGGGAAGTCGGGGCGCACGGGCCGGCCGCCCGTCGCGACCAGGATCTTCCGGGCGGTGTAGGTTCCCGCGTCCTTGCCGCCTTCCTTGGGCAGGACCTCGACGGTGTGGGCGTCCAGGATCTGGGCGCGGCCATGCAACAGATGCGCCCCGGCCTTCTGCAGGTTGGTGACATAGATGCCCGACAGACGCGCGATCTCGACGTCCTTATCGTGCAGGAAGCTCTTCCAGTCGAAGTGGGCGTCGCCGATCGTCCAGCCATAGCCCTTGGCCGTCTTCAGCTGGCTCGTGACCTCGCTGGCGTAGACCATGAACTTCTTGGGCACGCAGCCCCGGATCACGCAGGTGCCGCCGACTCGATACTCCTCGGCCACGGCGACCTTAGCCCCGGTCATCGCCGCAAGGCGCGCCGCGCGCACGCCGCCGGAGCCCGCGCCAATGACGAAGAGATCGAAGTCGTAGTCAGCCATCACGGCCTCCGGAAACTGCGGTTTGGCGGCTTATCTAGGGCGGCGAGCGCCGAAGGTCAGGGGCGCAGATGGATAACGCCCTGATCCGTGCCGACTAGGGCCTCATCGGCGAGGTCCAGGAACAGGCCGTGATCGACCACGCCCGTGACGCTTTTCAGCGCCGTGGCCAGGGCCGCCGGCTCGTCGATGCGGCCCGAGGCCATGTCGTAGATCAGGTTGCCGCCGTCGGTCACCACCATGCCCCGATCGGCCTGGCGCAGGCGCGGCGGCGGCAGGTCGAACTCGGCGGCGATATCGGCCAGGCGGCGGCCCGTATGGACGTGACCGAAACGCACGACCTCGATCGGCAGCGGGAACTTGCCCAGGACGTCGACCTTCTTGGCGGCGTCGGCGATAACGACACAGCGGGTCGAGGCCTCCCAGACCAGCTTCTCGCGCAGCAGGGCCGCGCCGCCGCCCTTGATCAGCGACAGCCCCGGACCGATCTCGTCGGCGCCGTCGACGGTCAGGTCGATCGTCTTGACGTCGTCCAGCGCCGCCAGCGGCAGGCCCAGCTCTCGCGCCAGGTTGGCGGTGGCCTCCGAGGTGGGCACGCCGCGAATGTCCGACAGCCCGCGCGCCGCCAGCGCCTTGACGAACCAGGCGGCCGTCGAGCCGGTGCCCAGCCCCACCACCATGCCGTTCTCGACGAGCTCCGCCGCGGCTTCGCCCGAGAGGCGCTTCTGATCGTCGGCGCTGCTCATGCCTTGTTGTCCTTCTTCGCCTGCTTCAGGGCGCGGAACTTGGCCGCCCACCCCGCCTTGACGGTTTGCTCGGCGCGTTCCAGCGCCAGCGCCCCGTCCTCGACATCCTTGGTGATCACCGAGCCCGAGCCCGTCATCGCTCCGTCGCCCACCCGCACGGGCGCGACCAGGGCGCTGTTCGAGCCGATGAACGCGCCCTTGCCGACGTGGGTCTCGAACTTGTCGAAGCCGTCGTAGTTGCAGAAGATCGTCCCGGCCCCGATGTTGGCCTTCTCGCCCACCGAGCCGTCGCCCAGATAGCTGAGGTGATTGGCCTTGGCCCCGGCTCCGACCTTGACCTTCTTGACCTCGACGAAGTTGCCGATGTGGGCTTCGGCTCCGATTTCCGCGCCGGGCCGCAGACGAGCATAGGGACCGATCAAGGCCCCCTCGCCCACCACCGCGCCTTCCAGGTGGCTGAAGGCCTTGATCACCGCGCCGCTGGCGACGCTGACGCCCGGACCGAAGACCACGAACGGCTCGATCGTCACGCCGCCGGCGATCTGGGTGTCCCAAGACAGGTGAACGGTGTCGGGGGCGGGCATGGTCACGCCCTCGGCCATCAGGGCCTTGCGTCGGGCGGTCTGCCAGACCGCTTCGGCGGCGGCCAGTTCGGCCTGGGCGTTGACCCCCTGCACCGAGGTCTCCGGCGCGAAGGCGGCGCGCGCCGTCAGCCCGCGCCCGTTGGCCAGACCCACGACGTCGGTCAGGTAGTACTCGCCCTTGGCGTTGTCGTTGCGCACATCGGCGAGGATGCCGAACAGCGTCGCCCGATCGGCCGCCATGACGCCGGAATTGCAGGCCTTCACCTGTTTGGTCGCCGCGTCGGCTTCCTTTTCCTCGACAATGCTCAGAAGCAGGTTGTCCGGCCCCAGGACCAGCCGGCCATAGCCGGTCGGGTCGGCCGCCTCGAAGCCCAGCACCGCGACGTCCGCGCCCTCGGTCAGGACCTGGAACAGCGGCGCGATCACGCCAGCCGTCGTGAGAGGGCAGTCGGCGTAGGTGACGACGACGTCGCCCTCGAAATCGGCCAGGGCCTCCTTGGCCGCCAGCACGGCGTGTCCGGTGCCCATCGGCGGATCCTGGATCACGGTCGAGCCCGCGCCCAGCCGCTTGCGGACGCTCTCGCCGACTTGGGGGCTGTGCGCCCCGACCACGACGACGATGCGCTCGCAGCCCAGGTTCTGAGCCGCGTCGATAGCGTGGTCGGTAAGGGTGCGGCCAGCCAGCTTGTGAAGCACCTTGGGCGTCGGCGACTTCATCCGCGTGCCTTGGCCGGCGGCCAGGATCACGGCGGCGCGCGGGCGGGCCGGCTTGGAGACGAGATCAGTCATGGGCGTGGGCGACTCCCCAAAGCGCGTTCAGCGTTGCATTAGCCGCGCAATTGACGGAAAGGCCAGAGCCATGCGCGCGCTTCATGACCTGAACGGGGCGACCATCGCCTTCGACCTCGACGGCACCCTGGTCGACACGGCGCCCGATCTGGTCGGGTCGCTGAACTTCATCCTCGCCGAGGAGGCCCTGCCGCCCCTGCCCTTCGACGCGGTGCGGCTGATGGTCGGTCGCGGCGCCCGGGCCCTGCTGGAGCGTGGTTTCGCCGCCGCCGGCTCGCCCCTCGACGCCGAACGCGCCCCGCCGCGGGTCCAGCGTTTCATCGACCACTACCTGACCCGCATCGCCCAGGAGAGCGCGCCCTTCCCCGGCGTGGTCGAGGTGCTGACCGACTTGAAGGCGGCCGGCGTGAAGCTGGTGGTCTGCACCAACAAGCTGACCAACCTGTCGGACGCCCTGCTGGAGGCGGTGCATCTGCTGCCATTCTTCGACGCCGTGATCGGCGCCGACAGCGCTCCGGCCGCCAAGCCCGACGGCCGCCACGTCGCGACCGCCATCGCCGCCGTGGGCGGCGAGATCGGCCGCGCCGTCATGGTCGGCGACAGCATCAACGACGCCCTCGGCGCCCGCAACGCCGGCGTCCCCAGCGTGCTGGTCTCTTTCGGCTATACCGAAGAGCCGGTCGACACCCTGGGCGCGGATCGGGTCATCCACAGCTTTTTGGACGTGCCGGAGGCCTGCGCGACGCTTTTGGCCTCTTGCCCCGCGCCGAACACCAGACTATAGACCCCCTCCTCTCGCGGATCGGTCCCGCACGGACCGGCCCCAAAGGCGGATGCGTAGCTCAGCGGGAGAGCACCTCGTTCACACCGAGGGGGTCACAGGTTCAATCCCTGTCGCATCCACCATTTTCTTCTTATTTGACAGTGACTTGCGGCACACGGGGCGGGTCATTTCTGGCGCTATCGCCCAGAAACCCCAGTTTCGAGCCCTCCAACCCGCGAGCCGAATACTTGCGAGGACTGGATTTCCGAGGCCGTGAAGAAATCGGCGCGTCCGAAGTGTTCGCCTTCTTGGAAAGGCCATACTTCCCCAGCTTTTCGCCGCCCGCTGTGTGCGTGAGCTTCTTTCCTATTCCCGGAGTTACCACGGTGACTTGAGCGTCTATGGGCGCCTAGAAGCCTCAACCGAACAGTGGGTGACTGACCGTCGACGTAGCGCCAAAACCTGCCGTCCGCTCCTCTCCAGAAACCCGACATTGTCGCGCCAACTCAATGTCGACCGAAATTTCTATTCTTGAGATAGCTGCGCCATTCAGGCAGCGTATCCAGCGAGCCTCGTAACCGTTCGCGGCTTCCGGGATAATTTCGCGTCGAGATCTAGCCGGAGAAAGCGCCGCGGATATTGGCCCTTGCATCTCATCACCGGATATAGATTGGGTTGCCGATCAGGACGAGGCGCCCCATGACGTCGCGGACCTGTACGCGCAGCCAATGACGCGCGCCATCGCCCGTGAAGGCGAAGCTCGCCTCGCCGTCCGCCGGGACCGGACGGGCCAGGGCCGGCGCGAGCACGCCGTCCTTGATGACCTCGATCTGACCGCCGGGAACGCCGTGGGCGGTAACGAAGAAGGCCCCCTTGGCCCCCTTGGCCAGGGGGAGCGAACCGCCCATCACCGCACGCGCTTGACCCGCCTCTCCACGCAGGTCCAGCAGGCGTTCGCGGCGCATATCGACATCAATGAAAACCCGGCCCGACCGCAACCCAGCCAGAAGGCCCTTCACCGAGAGTTCCGGCATATAGACCACCGTGGTCGGCGAGCCGAGCGTGCCCAGCCGCTCGATCGGAAGATCCGGATCATGGATGTCGCTGCCGCCGATCCCTGTGACATGTTCGCCGCCGTTGAGCAGGCGGGTCCACAGGTCAAAGCCTTGCTTGGGGCCCTCGGGCGTGCCGAATTCGTCGAGCGTGCCGCCGTTGACAACCTCCACGGCCCCGATCGAGCCGGGCGGCAACGGATCGACCGACCAGCCGCAGCCCATGCACTCCTCGCCCGTCGCCACGCCGGGATGGTTTATCGACACGAGGCCGCCGGCGGCGTTGGCCGCCTGGATCCATGGCAAGGCGTTCGCCGCGTCGCCGCGGGTCATACGGTACTCGAGAAACTGCGTCAGCCCAAAGACGTTGGCGTGCCCGAAGAAGGTGGTCATCTCCCGGCCGGGGACGAGCAGCATCTTGTCGAAATGTTCCTGCAGGGCGCGCATCTCGGCATAGTGGGCCGTGGTGTTGTGATCGGTGATCGCGACGAAGTCGAGACCTCGCGCCGCCGCCGTCTCGACCGCGCGATAAGGCGGGCAATGGCTGTCCTTGCCGCTCTGGGCCGCGCAGCCGCCATCGGAATTGCCGGTATGGACGTGGAAGTCCCCACGGTACCAGCCGGGGGCCGGATTGATCGGCGCATCGGCGAATTCGGTGGGCCGAGGGCTCATTTCGACGGCGACGCGCACCTCGTAGTCGATCTCGGCGCCCGGCCGGACTTGCGAGGCGCTCAATACCAGGCGCCAGCGGCCGGCGGGCAGCGGTCCGGGCAGGTAGCCGGGCGTCGCCTCCTCGGTCGACAGGGTGAAGACGTCCCGCGTCGTGCCGCTCCAGCCCCGGAAGCGCTGGGAGTCGAACAGGCCCATGTCGACGCCCGCGTCCTGAGTGCGCTTCAGATAGCGAAAACGGACCGTCACCCGCGTCGCGCCGGGCGGCACCTGGAAGGCGACCTCGCGATGTGTCTGATGGTCGGCTCGGGTCAGATGACCGGTCAGGACCTGCTCGGGAGGGTCGACCGGGCGATCGGCGCTCGCGGCAGGCCTGGCGATGATGAGGGCGAGCGCGAGCAACGCCGCGCCGAACGGCTTCTTCATGGATGACTCCATCGCTGGCATCGAAAAATTGGCGCGCGGACAAGCCGCGCGCCAAGGCAGGGGAAGGCGATTAGAAGCTGTACTTGGCGGTCAGCAGCGCGGTGCGACCCGACTGAACGATGTCGGAGATCGCGAAGGTCTTGCGGCCGACGTGAGACCAGTAGCTGTTCGTGCCGGTCAGGTTTTCGACCGATAGATCCAGATTGATCCGGCCCAGGCGATAGCCCGCATGCAGGTCCAGCCGGCGGGTAGGCCTCACCCAGACGTCGCTCCAGCTCGAGCCCTTCGCGAACAGGTCGTATTTCTGCAGAAAGTCGCTGGTGTAACGGTAGAGAACGTCCACCGAGAGACGGTCGCCCGCGTAGAAGACGCCGATATTGCCCGCCAGGGTCGGCGCGTTCTGCATCCGCTGGTGACGTCCCCAGCTCGTGCCGATGTCGACCTGGGTGTGCTGCGCCGAGAGATTGCCGCCGACCGAGAAGTTCTCGAGCGCCGCATTGATCACCGACAGCTTCTGCTGAGCCTCCAGCTCGACCCCGAGGATCTCGCCGTCGCCGCCATTGCGCGGCTGATTGATGATGACCAGTCCGCCGCGATCGCCGTCGGCGTTCACATAGTTGGAGCCGCTGCTGTAGATGTAGTTCGACAGCCGCTTGTAGTAGGTGCCGACGCTCAGATAGCCGTGGTGCTCGAACGTCCAGCCGGCGCTGACATCGACGTTGATCGCGTCGATCGCCTTCAGGTCGGGATTGCCGCGCGTGATCGTGGTCGCCCGCGACGCCGGGTCATAAGACTGGGTCGCCGAACCGCCCAGTTGGAAGAAGGCCGGACGCGTATAGCTGGTCCAGAGGCTGGCGCGATAAACGCTGCGATCGGTGGGGCGATAGGTTAGGGCGATGCTGGGCAGAAGCTTGGCGTAGGTCGACCGGTTGCTTTCGAACGCGCCCAGCACCTCGTCGCCGGACTGGTCCCACTTGCGGACCCAGTAGCGGTTGTGGATCAGGGTCTTCTCATAGCGAAGACCAGCCACGATCTGGGCGTCGCCGAACGCCGAGACGGTGCTGACATAACCCGACCACACCGCTTCGCTGCCGCTCAGCGTGTTGCAGTTGTCGTTGGTTGTGATCTGCCAGGCCGTGTCGCTGCCGGTGCAGACGTCGCTGGCCGCGTCGAGCTTGGCCTTGGTGTTGGTCAGAGCCGAAAAACGACGAGACAGCTCGTCCAAATCGAAATTGGGGATCTTGTAGCCGTATTGACCCGGAAAACCCGGGAAGTAGCCCTTCAACAGGACGCTGTCGTCGGCGACCGTCGCGCGTGGATTGGGCTCGTTGACCGTCCAGTCGCGGTTGCTGACCTCGCGGCTGCTGCGCACATAGCGCAGGCCGCCGCTGATCACGTGGGCGAAATCGCCGTCGCGCTCGCGACTAACATCGATCCGGGCGCCGTACTTGGTCTGCTCGCTTAGGCCGGTGGTCTTTTCGTAGCAGCAGGCGCCGGGCATCGAACCGGGATTGGCGGCGGCCCGCTCCATGTCTGGCGTCAGTCGCGGAACCGGGTAGCCGCTCGAATTGTAGGTCACCAGGGTCGGTCGGCCGAACAGGGCCGCGCCGGGGCTGGACCCGCCGGTCGGCACCGAGGTCGTCCAGAGCTCCAGGTGGTCGGGACGGTCGTTGCGGCCATACGAATAGAAGACGTTCGGCGCGATCGTCCAACCGTCCGTCCGCTTGTCCATGCCCAGCGAGACGGTGGTCAGCTCGGCCCGCTCGGGATTGGTTTCGTACCAAAGACGGTTGGAGACGAAAGGGATGGTCGTGCCATAACGGCCATTGCCCAGGTCGACATATTTGCCCTGGAAGACCTTCTGGCCATCGCCGTCGAGCAGGTAGTTGCCGGCGGCGTCGGTCTTATAGACGTTGTCGCTGACGATCTTGACCCCGTTCTGGTCAAGAATGAAATTACCGTCGAGGTCGGTCTTGAACGGGCTGCGGCCTTCGCGGTTGACCGCGTGTTCGCCGATGATCTGATTCAGGCTCGAATTCTGCGTGGTGAAGAAGCGCGCATAGGAGCCGCGCAGATAGACGCTGGTGTCGGCGTCCGGCCGCCAGTCGAGCGCGGTCGCGCCGCCCCACATCTTGGTCCGGCCGCTGGAGACGCCGATGTTCATGCCAGCCAGGATGGTGTTGGCGGCCGGATCGACGCCCGCCGGATTGGCCCCCTTCGCATCGACAACCGCGTAGGCATGGGAGTCATCGCCGCTGGCCGCGGCCTGAAGCCCCCCCATAAGCGAGTTGGCGTAGTTGCGGATCGAGTAGTAGCCGCTGACATAGACGCCGAAATGCTCCTCGGCGTCGAGCTTGCGCGCGTAGTCGGCGGCGACGCCGAACCCGCCGTCGTCGCTATGCAGTCGGCGCGCCTGGCTCTCCAGCCGCCCGCTGACGCTGATCGATCCGCTCTGGCGCGCCTTGAAGTCGAACGCGGTCGGGGTGCGAAAATCGATCGTGCCGCCGATCGCGTCGCCGTTCATGTCCGGCGTCGACGTCTTGCGCAGCACGACGGTCTGGACCGCCGAGGGCGGCAGCAGGTTCAACTGGACCGCCCGCGAATAGGCCTGGGCCTGGGCCACCTCGACACCGTTCAACAGCGTGACATTGTATTCGGAATTCATGCCGCGGATCGAGACGAACTGGCCCTCGCCGCGCGAGGCGCCGTCGATCGCGTAGGCGTTACTGCCGCTCAGAAACGAGCTGCCGTTCTGCATGACGTTCACGCTGGGCAGCAGGCCGAGGATTTCGGCGGCGTTATGCGTGGCGGTGTGCTGGAGGTCGGCCGCCGACAGCATCGACACCGGCTGAGGCGCGTGGAAGGCGCTGGAACTGGCGTCGCGACGCGTGCTGACGACAACGACTTCATCGACGCGGGAGGCCGTCTCGACCGGGCTCTCGCGATTGACCGGCGACGCCTCGGCCTGCCGCGCCCGCTTGCCGGGACGAATGATCACCATGTTCGTCTTGCGCTGATAAACCAGATCCTGGCCTTTCAGCAGTTGGGTCAGCGCCTGATCGACGGTCAGCGTGCCGATGGCGCCTCGGGTCGTCCGCCCGGCCAGCGCGCCGGGATCGGCGACGACCCGCAGCCCCGTCGCGCGCGACAGGTCGATCAGGGCTTCGCCGAGCGGGCCGGCGGGAATATCCAGCGCCACCGGCGCGGTGGCGGTCGCGCCCGTCTTGGCCTGAGCGGCGGCGGGCGGAGCCCAGCCGGCATAGGCGCCGGCGGCGAGCGCTAGGGTCAGCGCCGAGGCGCGAAAAGCCCAGCGTCGTTTTGTGGTGGTGAGCATCTTATCCCCCAGAACGCCGGCCATGGGGCCGGACTAACGGGAGTTACGACGCTGGCGTCCGGTGAAACCGGACACCGTATTTTCGTTGATTTTTAAGGTCGCGCGGCTCAGCGCGCGGCGAGCACAAGCTCTTTATTCCGCTCACGGACGACAAAGCCATGCAGTTCGGCGAGCGCGGCGAGTTCTTCTCGCGGCTCGTCCAGCCGCAAGCGGCCCGTGATGCGTTTGGTCGCCAGCTGAGGGCTGGCGATGACGATGGCGACGCCGCTGCGTCGCCTCAACGCCTCGACGACGCGGGCGAGGGGCCAGTCACGCGGCTCGATCCAGCCGTCCCGCCAGTCCTTCGCGCGCACGTCGAAGGTGCTAACGGGGCTCACCACGCCCTGGGTCAGGTCCGCCTGCTGACGGCCGTCCAGCATCGCCGAACCGGTGTCGCCATTCAGACGCACCTTGCCGGAATAGACCTGCACGGCGGTCTGATCGCCCACGATGTTCACATTGAACACCGTCCCGAGATCGGTCACGGCGCCGTGGTCTAGCGTCACGGTGAACGGGCGAGACGGATCATGGCGAATGTCGAACAGCGCCTCGCCCTGGATCAGGCGCGCCTGGCGCCCGCCCGCCTGCTTGGTCAGGCCCAGCTTGGTGTCGCCGTTGAGATAGATCCGACTGCCGTCCGCCAGGGTCACCATCCGCGATTGGCCGGCGGCGGTCGCGATCACCGTCTGGGGCGCGGCCGCTCGCGGCGTCGGCCTCGATTGCGGCAGGGCCAGCGTCGCCAGAACGGCGAGGCCGGCCACGCCCGCGGCCGCCAGTACCGGCGTCCATCGCATGGCGGGCCTTGGCCGTGACGGCTTCGATCGGGCGGCGTGAACCGTCAGGGCTTCGGCCAAGGCCGGATCGCGCATCACCTGATCCAGCTGGCCATAGGCGCGCCGATGCTCGGGCGCGGCGTCCAGCCAGTCGCGAAGACCCTCCTGGTCGCCGCAGTCCAGCCAACGCGCGGCCTGATCCGCGATTTGGTCTTTCAAGGCCCGATTCATTTAAGATCGATCGCTTCGCCCAGCTGCCTCATACCCCGCACGATGTGCTTTTCCACGGCATCCTGCGTCAGGTCCAGGGCCTGGGCAATCTCGGCATGACTTTGGCCGTGCAGGCGGCGGCGGATAAAGACTTCCCGGCGAAGTGGCGGCATCTGGTCGAGCAGCTCGATAAACCTTTGGAGTCTCTGCTTGTGCAGCAGGACCTGGTCGGGCAACGGCGCGTCACCGCTGTAATCCTGGTCTAGCGGCTCGGCCGAGGTTCGACGATGGCGACGAAAGTGATCGCGCATCACGTTCCAGGCGATGAACCGCGCCGCCGCGGCGAAATTCTCGATCGTCTGGCGGCGGGAGAAGACGAGCAGGCGGACCAGGCTCTCCTGCACCAGATCCTCGCGCACGCTTTCATCGCGCACATGGCGCGAGAGAAACCGCATCAGCGGCCGACGCTGCGCGTCGATTTCGAGGGCTTCGGACGATGGCACCCAATCGCTCAACAATGTCAGGATCGTTTTCGCGCGGCCCCCGGTAGCAGCGGCTCTTGACGGATTCATAACGCCACAACCCTGGCCGCCGCCGGTCGTTATTTCTTGTCCGCGCGTGGCGGAGCCAAAGCCAAGTTTGCGCGTTCCTTACCGATACAGGGCTTTGGTCACGCTAGCGCCGCACAATGAGCTTAACCATTGATCCGAATCGCGCCGGACGATCGGGAGCCGCGCATCGGATGCAAACGTCGCCACGGTCGGCGCGCCTCGTCGACACGACCATGTTCTATGCCCCCGCCAGCGGCGGGGTCCGACGCTATCTCTCGGAGAAGAGCGCGTGGATCGCCCGCGCGCGGCCCGATCTGCGTCACACGATCATCGTCCCCGGACGGAAGACCGGCGCCCCGGGACCCGGCCTGGGCTACGTGCGCTGTCCGCCCCTGCCCCTCAGCGGCGGCTATCGACTGCCGCTGCGCCGCTCGGCCTGGGTCGATCGTATCGTCGCCGAGCAACCCGACCTGATCGAGGCGGGCGACCCTTATGTGCCGGGCTTCGCCGCGCGCGAGGCCGGGCGGCGACTGCACGTGCCGGTCGTCGGGTTTTTCCATAGCGACCTGACCGCCCTGGCCCGCGTGCGCTTCGGAGCCTGGACCGGTCCCGCCGCGCGGCGGGCGACCGCTCGCCTCTGCGATGGATTCGACCTGTTGCTCGCGCCCAGCCAGTCCGCCGCCACGACCTTGCGCGACGTCGGCTTCGACCGGGTCGCCGTGATGCCGCTCGGCGTCGATCTCGAGGTCTTCCGGCCGACGCCCGAGGCGTCCCATCGCCTGCGCCACCAGCTGGGCCTGGCCAAGGACGACCGCCTGCTGGTCTTCGCGGGACGGCCGGCGCCGGAAAAGCGCGTCGACGTGCTGGTCGAGGCGGTCCGGCAACTCGGACCTCAGGTCAAACTCCTGCTGATCGGATGCGGCGACCGCTTCGCGCGGGACCAGCAGGTGCTGGCCCTGCCCTTCGAGGCCGACTCCGATCGCCTGGCGCTGTGGCTGGGCGCGGCCGACGCCCTGATCCACGCCAATCCGTCCGAGACCCTGGGTCTGATCGCCCTCGAGGCCATGGCCTGCGGGACCCCCGTCGTCGGAATCGACGCCGGCGGCATCGGCGAGGTGGTCGACGTGTCGGCCGGCGAGCTGGCCTCGGATGGCTCGCCCGAGGCCTTGGCGCGGGCCGCCCGCCGCCTGTTCGCCCGCGACCAGGACGCCCTGCGGTCGGCGGCGCGCAAGCACGTCGCCCGCCACTACAGCTGGCCCGCCGCCTTCGAGCGGCTGATGGGCGTCTATCACGAGCTGACCGGCCTGGCCGCCTTTCGACCGCCCGTCGCGGTCCCATCCGCTCCTCTATAGCGTCGCGGCGGCCGCCTGGCAGACGCTCAGCAACCAGTCATTGGGCGAGCCCGGGCCATCCGTCGCCCGCAACACCGCGCCGAACGGCGTCGGCGAAGGAGCGACAGGCGGCTCGATCATCATCACCTTGCCGCGCTCGGCAGCCAACTCGGCCAGCCGCCGGGGAAGAACACAGACCATGTCCGAGCGACCGACCATGTTGAGCGCGCTGAAGGAGTCCTGCACCGAGAAAGGTCGCGGCGGCTCTTCGCCCAGAGCATAGCGCTCGCCCCACGAGGTGACGCGGCGAAGGCCGAGGTGCCCCGCGGACGTGCGATCGGGATCGTCATTGCCGCCCGTGACCGCCAGATGCGGCAGACCTGCCAGAACCTCGTAGCTGACGCCGTCGACAAAGGCGGGATGGCCCACCCGAGCCACCCAGACGCCCGTCTCCTCGAAGAGCTGGCGATAGCTGAAACGCCCGGGGATCGCCTCGAAGCAGCCGATCACCATGTCCAGCGCGCCAGTATCCAGATCCTCGGTCATGCCCGCGTAGAGATTGCGGAAGTGAACCTGGACGTTCGGGGCCAGCGCGAGCACGCGTTCGGCGATCAGCGGCCCCAGGACGTAGGAGATGTAACTCCCGGCCGCGATATGAAAAGCGTGGTGATCCACGGAGGGATCGAACCTTTGGGCGGTCACCGCCGTTTCCAGAAGCTTGAGAGCCGTGCGGGCCGCATCGGCGATCTCCAGCGCGCGCGGCGTCGGCCTCAAGCCTGTCTGCCCGCGCACGAAGAGGTCGTCGCGCACCATTTCGCGCAGGCGGCGCAGCGCGTGGCTGACCGCCGATTGCGAAAGGCCAAGACGCTCGCCGGCTCTTGTCGCGTTCTTCTCTTCCAGCAGAGTGACGAAGACCCGGAACAGGTTCAGATCGGCGGTTCTAAAATTCATGGGATTCATGGCTGTTGTGAAAATATATCATTTCCATCATGACAGGCGGAGTCCTATTTCGCGGCGAGGGTTCGCGACCGAACGAGCCCCGAGGATTCCCCAAAACCCAAAGACAGTTGGAGCAGCGCGTGAGCGACGCTGAAGGCTACGAGGCTATCGCCGACGCGGAAGTCGACCTGGCGGGTCGCCGCCGAAAAAGGACCTTGGGTCAAAGGCTGCGCTGGCCGTTGATGATTGGCGTACCGGTCCTGATCCTGGTCGGCGTCGGCGTCGTCATCCTGACGGGCGGCAAGTCGGAAACCACCGACAACGCCTATGTCCAGGCCAGCCGCACGGCGATCAGCGCCAGCATCGGCGGTCGCGTGACCGAGATCGACGTCCGCGAGAACCAGCCGGTCAAGAAGGGTCAGGTGCTGTTCCGCCTGGATCCGGCCGACTATCAGGTCGCCGTGTCCGAAGCCGAGGCCGCCCTCGCCCAGGCCCGCTTCGACGTCCAGGGTCGCCGCGCCATCTACGACCAGCGCCTGGCAGACCTGGCCGCCGCGCGGGAAACCTTCGGCTACGCCCAGCGTGAAGCGGCCCGCCAGCGCGATCTCGCCGCCGCCGGCGTCGCCACCAAGGCGCAGGCGGACGAGGCCAAGCACGCGGCCGACCAAGCCCAGCGCCAGATCGCCGTGGTCCAGCAGCAGGTCGCCGCGGCCCTGGCCGATCTGGGCGGCCGGGCCGACACGCCGGCGGATCGCCAACCCAAGGTCCTGGAGGCGCAGGCCCGCCTGGAGCGCGCCAAGCTGGATCGCTCCTACGCCGCCGTGATCGCGCCGAGCGACGGGGTCGTCGCCAAGGTCGAACAGCTGCAGGTCGGCCAGCGCGTCGAGCAGTCCAAGCCGCTGTTCTGGCTGATCTCGGGCAAGCCGTGGATCGAGGCCAACTTCAAGGAAGACCAGTTGGCCCACATGCGCATCGGTCAGCCGGCGACGGTCAAGGTCGACGCCTATGACAAGGCGCTGAAGGCCCACGTCGAGAGCTTCAGTCCCGGCACCGGCTCCAGCTTCGCCCTGCTGCCGGCCGAGAACGCCACCGGCAACTGGGTCAAGGTGGTCCAGCGCGTGCCCGTGCGCCTGGCGCTTGACGAGGCCGCCCCCGCCAATCTCGGCGCGGGCCTCAGCGCCAAGGTCAAGGTCGACGTCCGGTCGGGTCGCTAGGATGTCCCAAGACGGCCACGCGCGTGACGTCGCCAACCGGATCCCGATCACGATCTCGGTGATGCTGGCGACGATCATGATCTCACTGGACACGACGATCGCCAACGTCGCCCTGCCCCACATCCAGGGCAGCGTCTCGGCCTCGACCGACCAGATCACCTGGGTGCTGACCTCCTACATCGTGGCCTCGACGATCATGACGCCGCTGACCGGCTTCCTGACCGAGCGGATGGGACGGAAGATGGTGCTGATCGTCTCGATCATCGGCTTCACCGTCGCCTCGATGCTATGCGGGATCGCCGGCAACCTGGTCGAGATCGTGCTGTTCCGCCTGCTGCAGGGCCTGTTCGGCGCGGCGCTGATCCCGTTGTCACAGGCCGTTCTGCTGGACATCAACCCGCCCGAGCGCCACGGCCAGGCCATGGCCGTCTGGGGCGCCGGCGCGGTGCTGGGTCCGCTGCTCGGCCCGGGCCTGGGCGGCTGGCTGACCGACAATCTCGACTGGCGGTGGGTGTTCTTCATCAACCTGCCGATCGGTATTCTGGCCTTTTGCGGCGTCTTCTTTTTCCTGTCGGAGAAGAAGAGCGCCGAGAAGCGTCGCTTCGACACCCTGGGCTTCCTCGCTCTCGCGGTCGCCATCGGCGCCTTCCAGCTGATGCTGGACCGCGGCCCGAGCCAGGACTGGCTGGGCTCGACGGAGATCTGGACCGAGCTGATCGTGGCGGTTATCGCCATCTGGATTTTCGGCGTGCAACTAGCCACGGCCGAGAAGCCCTTCGTGGCCCGCGAACTGCTGGCCGATGGCAACTTCGTCACGTGCTGTATCTTCGGCTTCTTTATCGGCATCCTGCTCTACAGCACGCTCTCCCTGCTTCCGCCGCTGATGCAGACGCTGCTGGGCTATCCCGTGGCCTTCACCGGCCTTGTGTCGATGCCTCGGGGGTTGGGCTCGTTCATCGCGATGTTCACGGTGGGCCAGCTGATGAGCCGAATGAACATCAAGCTGATCCTGACCATCGGCCTAGCCGTCAGCGCGATCTCGCTCTGGCAGATGAGTCACTACAATCTCGAGATGGACACCACGCTCTTGATCACCTCGGGCTTCCTGTCCGGCGCGGGCACGGGGCTGATCTTCGTGCCGCTCAGCACCATCGCCTTCGCCAAGGTCGCGCCGCAGTTTCGCGCCGAGGGCGCGGGCCTGTTCACGCTGATCCGCAACATCGGCTCGGCCGCCGGCATCTCGATCATGCAGGCCCTGTTCGTCAGCGGCGTCGAGAAGCACCACGCGGTTCTCGTCGAGCACGCACGGCCGGACAATCCGCTCTACCAGGCCTACGCGCCGACGGCCTTCTCGACGGACGCGGCCTTGGCGGCCCTGAACGGGACCATAGGCCGCCAGGCCGCCATGTTGTCCTATCTGGACGACTTCCGGCTGATGCTGGTGATCACCATCGCCTGCGCGCCGCTCATTCTCCTCATGCGAACCCCGAAACAGGGGGCCAAGGCCGTCAATGTCGCCGACCACTAAGCTGCTCGCCGCCCTTCTGGCGGCCACCTCCCTGACCGCCTGCGCGACGGTGGGACCGAACTTCGAGAAGCCCGACGCGCCCAAGACCGCTTCGGCGCTCGGCGCGGGCGAGACCGCGCCCAACGCCGCGCGCCTCGATCCCGGCGCGACCGTCGCCGGCCCCTGGTGGAAGGCTCTGGGCTCGCCCGAGCTGGACGCGGTCATCCGCCAGGCCCTCAAGGACAGCCCCACGCTCGCCGAGGCCGACGCGACCCTGGCCCAGGCTTCCTCGGCCCTGGCCGAGGCGCGGGGCGTGGCGGGCCCGCAGGTCAGCGGCAACGCCGGCCTCACCCGGCAGCGCGCCAACCTGCAAGCCTTCGGCTTCACCGGATTTGGCGACATCAAGCTGAGCAACCCGACCTTCAGCCTTTACTCGGTCGGCGGCGCGGTCAGCTACGACCTTGATCTCTGGGGCGCCAACCGGCGCCGGATCGAAGGCGCGGCGGCCAGGGCCGAGGCGGAGGGCCGGCGCGCCGAGGCGGCCTATCTCAGCCTCACCGCCAATGTCGCCCTGCAGGCGGCGACCATCGCCACCCTGCGCGCCCAGATCGCCTGCGTGGAAAAGATGATCGCCGACGACCAGGCCAATATCGAGCTCGTCCGCAAGGCCAATGCCCTGGGCGGCTCGACGAACCTGGCAAATGTCGCCGCCGCCAGCCAGCTGGAACAGGACCGCGCCCAACTGCCCGCCCTGCAAGGCGAGCTGGCCGCCGCGCGTCACGCGCTGGCCGTGTTGGTCGGCAAGGCGCCCGCCGACTGGAGCGCCCCGACCTTCGACCTGTCGACTTTGGCCCTGAGCGCGCCCGTGCCCGTCGCCCTGCCCTCGCGGATCGTGCGCCAGCGTCCGGACATTCTGGCCGCCGAGGCCGAGCTCCACGCGGCCACGGCCGATATCGGGGTGGCGACCGCGGACCTCTATCCGAACATCCGCCTGACCGCGTCCCTGACCCAGGGGGCGCTGAAGCCGGGCGATCTGTTCTCCTATGACGCCAGTGGCTGGGCTCTGGGCCCGAGCCTGACGGCGCCGATCTTCGACGGCGGCGCGTTGAAGGCGCGTCGTCAGCGGGCGCGCGAGGCCGCCCGCGCCGCCAGCGCGCGCTATCAAGAGACCGTGCTCAAGGCGTTCGGACAGGTCGCCGACGCGCTGTCGGCCCTTTCGGCGGACGAAACCGCGCTGGCCGCCCAGCAACGCGCCGAACAGCAGGCGAGCGAACGGCTGCGCTTGGCCCGTCTGGCGTTCGATAAGGGCGGCGGCACCTTGCTGGAGGTGACCGATGCTCAACGCACGCTGAACGCGGCCCGCTCGGCCCGATCGCGCGCGGAGGGCCAGCGTCTGGTCGACGCGATCCGCCTGTTCGCCGCCACCGGCGCCGACTGGCGGACCGGTCAGGGCTGAGCCGCGATTCCCGCGCGCAGCCGGGCGGCGACATCGCCCAGAGTGATCGCCGAAAGGGCGTCGTTGACTTCCAGGACGCCTTGGCCGTGCTGCTGCGACAGGTTGCCGGTGAAGTCCGTCAGGGCGGTGACGTGCTGCGCGAGGAGGTCGACCATGTGCAGTTCCTGCAGCACCGACATCCGGTGCTCGGACGGCACCACTTCCAGCAGCTTGCCCAGGGCCACGTCCAGGTGACCGCAGGCCACGGCCGCGATGGACATCTCCGACGAGATCGCCTTCAGCACTGTCTCGACGTTCGCGGGCGCCAGCTTGTCCGACATCAAAAACCCCCTGATTCGCTCAAGGCAGGTCAACACGCGTCGGCCCGCGACGGCAAGGCCTTGATTCATGCGGCGAATTATCGCGCCGGAGGACAGGGAGCGGCCATGGACAACGTCAGATGGCGGTGCGACGCAGCAATTCGTCGCGGCGCTCCGCCATTTCCAGCCGGGTGCGTTCCAGGGCGTCGCGCTCGGCCATGGCCAGCAAAGCCTCGACCGTGCGGTTGAGATGCTCGTGGATCACCCGGCGCGCTTCCTTGGGATCGCGATCGCGCAAGGCGGCGACAATGCTGCGATGATCCTCGGCGAAGACCTCCGGCGCGGCCAGGCGCACGCGGCGCAGCTGGCCGGCGCAGTCGGGGAATTGGCGGCGCAGCGTCCAGATTTCCTCGACCGCCGCGACGATGGCGGCGTTGCGGGTGGCGTGGGCCACGGACAGATGGAAGTCATGCTCCAGCCGCTCGCCCTCCTCGGTGGCGGCCAGGCTGGCCATGTCGCGGGCCATGCGCTCCAAGGCCGCCACCTGCTCGTCGCTGACCGCCGCCGCAGCCAGGGCGCAGGCTTCGCCTTCGAACAATCGCCTAGCCTCGGTCAGTTCCAAGGCGCTGATCTCCGGCTCCGCCGCATCGTCCTCCGACTTGCCGCGCGCGATGACATAGACGCCCGAGCCCTGACGAGCCTCGACCAATCCCTGGAACTCCAGCGCGATCATCGCGTCGCGGACCGTGGGACGGCTGACCCCGAACGAGTCGGCCAGCCCCCGTTCCGACGGCAAGCGATCCCCGGGCGCATAGCGTCCCTCGGCGATCGAGGCCGCGATCGAGCGCGCCACCTGCTGGTACAGTTTCTGGGGATCCGGCGCGCCGCGCATCAACCCTCGCTTGAGATTCTGAAGCGCCATCTTAGCGCGTGGCCTGGCCTTGGGAAGCTTGCGCCAGGGCGCGAACCTCGCTGGCCGCCAGCAGGAAGGCGCCGACGCCGTAGAGCTGGGTGTCATCACGGCCAACCTTATCGGGCGCGGCGCCGACGCGCTGCACCCAACCCAGGCGCCCGTCCGGCTCGACCGCCGCCGCGAGGGCCTTCCAACCCTTGTCGATCACCCGATCGTAGCGCGCGCGCGGCAGCAGGCCATGGTTCACGCCCCAGGCCAGGCCGTAGACGAAGAAGCCCGTGCCGCTGGTCTCGGGCGTCTTTTGCGGCTCCAGCAGCGAGACGGGCCAATAGCCGCTCTCGCCCTGCAAGGCGGCGATCCGTTCGGCCATCTGCTTGAAGATCGCTTCGTACTTCTTGCGGCTCGGATGGTTGGCGGGCAGGTCCTGCAGGATTCGCGCGATCCCGGCGAAGGCCCAGCCATTGCCGCGCCCCCAGAAGATCTTCTGACCCGCATCGCTGCGTTGCCGGATGAAACGGCTGTCGCGGAAATACAGGTGGTCGGTCTTGTCGTAGAGATAGTCGGTCGTCGCCCAGAACTCGCGATCGGCGTGCTCCAGATAGCGCTTGTCGCCGCTGACCTTGGACAGCGCCACCCAGGTGGGCGGCGCCATGAAGATCGCATCGCTCCAGCACCAGCGCGCCTGGCAATAAGGATCGCCTTTCTCCGGCTTGGGCTCGAAATCCAGCGACACCGTGGACGGATTGGCCAGCACCGCGTCGAAGCGGGCGCGGATCGGCGTCAGCTTGGCGGGATCGCGCGTGCGGGCGGCGGCCCAGACCCAGGCCGCGCCGATCGCGTCGGCGTCCGCGTGACGCGGTCGCCCGTCGAAGCCCCAGCCCTCGGCCTCGCCATGCTGGATCACCGCGCTGGCCAGATAGGGATCCTGAACCGCGTCGGCGAAGGTGTAGAGGCCGATATAGAACGCCGCCTGAATCCAGTTACGCGGCGCCGCCGTGTCCTTGCGGAACTGATTGACCGGGACGTAGTCGAACTTGTCCATGTGCCGCAGCTGCCAGGCGGCGACCTGGCGGCCGACGGTGTCGACCGAGGCGACCGGTACGCCGACCACGGCGGGGGCGGCGGCGCGCGGCGCGGCCAGGGCCGGCGCGGCGACGCACAGCGCGACGGCGGTCGCCGCGGCCTTCAGCAAGGTCTTCAAGCTCATTTGGCCCCCTCTCCCGTCCCCGCGCCCACGCCAAGGTCCGACACGGCCAGCACGTCCATGTCGTCGAATTCCAAGTTCTCGCCGCCCATCGACCAGACGAAGCTATAGGCCCCGGTGCCGACGCCGCTATGGATCGACCAACTGGGCGAGAACACCGCTTCGCCATCGTCCATGAACACCGCGCGCGGCTCGGCGGGGTCACCCATCAGGTGCATGACGCGCCCCGGGGCGGCGTCGAAATACATGTAGATCTCGCTGCGCCGACGATGGGTGTGCGGCGGCATCGTGTTCCAGACATTGCCGCTTTCCAGCTCGGTGAAGCCCATGACCAGCTGGCAGGTGTCGACGATGCCGGGGCGGATGCTCTGGCGGATCACCCGACGGTTGGCGGCCGACGCCTCCCCGGCGAAGATCACGCGGGCCTCGTCGCGACGCACCCGCTTGCTGGGGTGGCTGGCGTGGGCCGGATAGCTGACGAAATAGTAGCGGGCCGGGTCGGCCGGATCGTCGCTGGCGAAGCTGACGGACTCGACCCCGCGGCCGATATAGAGGCTGTCGCGACGATCCAGGTCGTGGCGCTGGCCATCGAGCATCACCGAGCCGGGGCCGCCGATATTGATGACGCCGACCTCGCGCCGCTCGCAGAAGAACCGCGCCGCCAGCGCCTTGTCGGACGGCAGAATCAGCGGCGCGTCGACGGGCATGGCCGAGCCCACCACCGCCCGCTCGACCTCCAGATAGCTGAGACGCAATTGTCCGGGCTGGAACAGGCCGTCGATGACGAAGGTGTCGCGCAGTTCGCGCGCGGTCATGCGGCTCATCCCCGCCCGGTCCGCGCTCTCGCGATAATCCATGGCGACGCTCATCGCCGACGCCCGCGAGGCGAACGCGCGCCGACCGTCAAATCCAAGCGTGGCCGCTGCTTGATCCGCATTCGCCCTCCCACAGGTTCATTGGTTTCTAAACCGACATTACCAATCTGACCGCGATGCCGTAAAGGCCGATCACGCCTCCAACGTCCCCCGACCGCCTTTCCGTCGCCAACCCGGCGATATTGGCCAACGAAATCAATCAGCCAGACCACATCGCGCCGAACAAGGCCGTCACTTGACAATTGGCTAGGCCATGAGTCATCAGTTGGACATACCAATTCAATCGTCGGCGCGAACCGGCGAGCGACACGCGGGGAAGTCCAGGACCATGACACACATGCGATCGATGCTACTCGTCTCCACGGCCGCGGCCGTGCTGGCGATCGCGCCCGGAGCGGCGCTCGCCCAGACCCAGGCGGCCGCGAACAGCGACACCCAGCTGGAAGAGATCATCGTCACGTCCACTAAGCGGGCCGAGCGCCTGCAGGACGTTCCCGTCTCGGTCACGGCCGTCACCGCCGACGTGCTGGAGCGCAACAACGTCCGCGAACTGGGCGATCTGGTGAAGCTGTCGCCGGGTCTGGTGATCAACTACGGCAGCCAGCCCGGCAATTTCAGCATCAACATGCGCGGCATCGGAACCTTCTCGAACGGCATCGCCGTCGAATCGGACGTCGCGGTGGTGATCGACGACGTGCCGGTCGGCTTCCAGGCCGCCGCCTTCAAGGACCTGATCGACGTCGAGCGGGTGGAAGTGCTGCGTGGGCCGCAAAGCACGCTGTTCGGCAAGAGCGCCATCGCCGGCGTGCTGAACATCGCCACCGCCGCCCCGACCAAGGAATTCTCCGGCAAGGCCATGCTGCTGGCCACCGACGACGGCGAAAAGCGCATCGGCTTCACCGTCTCGGGTCCGGTGCGCGACAACCTGCTGATGCGCCTGACCGTCGCCAAGAGCGACTACGACGGCAACGTCAAGAACCTGACCACCGGCAAGAACGTCAATGGCAGCGCGGGCTTCACCGCCACGGCCAAGCTGGTCTGGACGCCGACCGATCAACTGACGGTCAGTCTGGCCCCGCGCTATAACCATAACGTCTCGAGCTGCTGTGTCAGCCCGATCAGCGAACTGACGCCGGGCCTGAACTATCAGGGGGAGCCAGCCTTCCCCGCCTCCCTGGCGCTGCGCGGGATCACGATCGACAAGAACAACCATTTCGTTCGCGCCGACGATCGGATCGGCGGCGGCAATTCAGACGTCTTCGGTACGACCGGCCGCATCGACTACGCCTTCGGCGACGGCTCTCTCCTGAAGGGCCACACCCTGTCGTCGATCACCTCGCACGACCATTGGAAGATGCTGGACTTCCAGGACATCGACGGCACCGACCTGCCGTTCCTGCTGGGCTTCCCGGTCGCCAGCCCCTCGGGCGTCAATAGCGGCGCGTCGATCCACGGCTATTTCCACGCCGACAGCTGGACCCAGGAATTCCGCCTGACCTCGCCCGGCGACACGCGCCTGCGCTATGTCGCCGGTCTCTGGTACGCCCGCAATGACCTGGACCGTTTCCTGGATCGCGGCCCGGTGCTGCAGCTGGCGCGCTATCTGGCTGAAAGCACCAACCAGAACTATTCGGCCTACGCCAACGCCACCTTCGACGTGACCGACAAGCTGAGCTTGACCGGCGGCTTGCGGGCCAACCGCCAGAAGATCAGCTACGCGTTCGACAAGACGATCTTCGCCAGCACCGCCATCGGCGCGCCCACCAGCCACCAACTGTTCGCCGGCGCCAACCAGGACGACGCCGTCACCGGCAAGATCGGACTTCAGTACAAGGTCACGCCGGATATCATGACCTTCGCGACCTATTCGACGGGCTACAAGGGCCAGGCCTACGACCTGGTCAGCACGTTCAACGCCGCGATCGCCGCCCAGATGCCGGTGCCGCCCGAGACCGCCAAGAACTACGAGATCGGCTTCAAGAGCAGCTTGTTCGATCGCCGCGTCTACCTCAACGCCACCCTGTTCCGCGCCGACTATCGCGGCTTCCAGACGTCGGTGACCTCGTTCCTGCCGGACGGCACCTTCCTGACCTTCCTAAACAGCGTCGGCCATCTGCGAACCCAAGGGGTCGAGATCGACGGCGTGGCCCGCGTCACGCGCAATCTGCGCCTGAACGGCGCCTTCGCCTACACCGACGCCACGGTTCAGAGCTTTCCGAACGGCCCTTGCTACGGCGGCCAAGTCACCACCGCCAGCACCGACCCGGGATATGTCGGCGCGCCGGGCGAATGCTATTCAACCCCGCGCACCAATGGCCGCGTTCAGAACCTGCATGGCCAGCGGCTGAACAACACGCCGAAGTTCAAGTTCAACATCGGCGGCCAGTACGACATCGACCTGCCGGGCATGCCATTCAAGGGCTTCGTCGGCGTCGCCTATCGCTGGCAGGACGACGTGAACTTCTCGCTGAGCCAAGACCCGCGAACAATCCAGAAGGCCTATGGCGTCATGGATCTGAGCCTGGGCGTCACCGACCTGAAGGACCGCTACAAGCTCTCGATCTTCGCGAACAACCTGCTCGACAAGCGCTATGCCCAGGGGCTCGGCAACACCACCTCTGGCTACAGCAATCCGGCTATCCCGACGGCGCAGGGCCTGACCTGGCTGCCCGGTCGCGACGCCTTCCGCTACTTCGGCGCGCGCGTGGACGTAAACTTCTAGGGCTGAACGCGCCCGCGTCTCCAAGTCCCCTCCTGCCGCCGGATCCCCCACGGATCCGGCGCTTTTTTTTGAGGAAGGGACCTACTTCGCGGCGCTGGCGGCGCGGAGGGCGATTTCCTCGCGCTTGGCCGCCAGGCTCTCGCGCGTGCGCTCGATGGCTTCCAGCTCGGCGGTCAGCAGCAGGTTCTCGATCAGCCCGCCCAGATGCGCCTGCATGGCGCCGCGCGCGGCCTTGGGGTCGCGGGTGCGCAGGGCCTCGACGATCTCCTGGTGTTCGTCCTTCAGCGGCCGCTTGCGCACGTGCCGGGCCTTTTCCAGCATCTGCATGCAAAGGCGCGAACGGTAGCGCAGGTCCCAGGTGTTCTCGACGATGCGAACGACGGCGTTGTTGCGCGTGGCGGCCGCGATCGAGATGTGGAACTGGCGGTCGGCCAGCTCGGACTGCTCCTTGGTGGCCTCCTCGCTGTTCATCTCGGTGACCAGGGTTTCGAGATAGGCCAACTCTTCATCGGTGATCAGGGTGGCCGCCAGAGCCGCCGCCTCGCCTTCGAACAGACGACGGGCCTCGGCCTGCTCGAAGGCTCCGATATCGAGGTCCTTCACCGGCGGCGGCGGCTGGTCCAGGCGAACATAGACGCCGGAGCCCTGGCGGGCCTCCAGCAGGCCACGCATCTCGAGGGCGATCACGGCGCGACGCACGGTCGGACGCGAGACGCCGAACTCGTCGGCCAGATCGCGCTCGGACGGCAGGCGCTGGCCCGGCTGGTAGGTTCCATCGGCGATCGCCCCGCTGATCGCGGCGGCCACCTGTTGATAGAGCCTGGAATCGGTGGGCGGAGCGTCCGGCGAGGAAGTCGACATCTTGAAAACGGCCGCGGGAGGCGCCGAGGATCGACGCGCGTTCCGCAAGGACTACAGCGCGTCCCGCCGGCTCACAAGCCATGCCCGACGCCCAGTGGCCTTACCAGGACGCGCGAAACGCGTCGGGGCGACCGGAGGGAGGACTCCGGCCGCCATCGTCCACCGGCCCCGGGAGGAGGTTGGGCGCAAGATACGCAGCGTCCGTGGTCGACGAGCACGCGTTACACGGAGCGGAGACTCCATTCCGTCGCGCGTCAGCACACTAACGAAATTGGCCAGTCCCGCAACAGGAAATGGCCTTACCAATATCGCCAAACTTATTCGACCAATCTGTTAGCGGTCTCAGACCTGGAGCTTCAGCGCTTGGCCTGGTTGGGTCCAATCCCGGCGGGCGGTCGGATCCTCCAGCGCCGAGAGCTTGGGCTTTTCATGGTCCTTGGCGTTGATTCCATAGGGACCATCCTGGGGATGAGCCGGGTCGATGTGCTTCTTGGCGTAATCGACGTCCGTGCAGTTCTTGCACGAAAAGCCATTCACCGTGACGGGTTGCGGATAGTCGCCATTGATGGCCAACGCCCTGCCCTCCTCGTTCGCGCGGGATGCGCGATCGGCTATTCGCGCGAACGGGAGCGAAGGTTACAGGGTGCGCTTCAAGCCGCCTGGCGCAGGTTCCAGGGATGGGCCGGATAGAACTCGGCCATCATCCGCCCGACATAGCCGACGAGCCTGGGATAGCGCTCGGCCTCGTCGCGCAGGGGCGAGTCGAAGAACGGCGTCAGCATGGCCGCCAGCATCGCGAAGGCCGTCGCGTCGACGCCGACCGGGTGGCTGTCGCGCATCAGATAGGCCTTGTCCTCCAGCAGCTCATCCAGGGCCCGAAGCGACAGTCCGCCCAGCCAGATCACCTCTTCGCGCAGGTGGCGACCGACGCCGACGGCCCGAACATTGGTCGCCACCGCTTCCAGCAGCCCCTTGCGCAGGTCGTCGCGCAAGTGCTCCGGGGCCTGATCGAACCAGCGGCCAGGGCCCCGCGCGAAGTTGCGCGGCTCCAGGAAGCGGAAATAGGTCGACACCCAGCCCAGCTGGTTCTCGATCATCCGCTCGATCGCCCAGGCCTGGGCGCGCTCCTTGCCCGACAAGCCCGTGTCCAGATCGACGCCGTACTTGTGCTCGATATGCGCGCGGATGAATGTCGAGTCGCCGATGGCCTGGGCGGCGTCCTCGATCCACGGCAGCTGGCCCTTGGGCGCGGTCTCGCGGCTGCCCTTGGTCTTGCGGTAGGGCAGCCCCGCCATCTTCAGCTGGACCTCGGTCTTGGTGACGTAGGGGCTGATCTCCGGCAAACCGAAGCCCTCTCCGGCGGCGAACAGCGTGATCATGACCCTCTCCCTCGTGCAAAGTCGCGATGACGACTTGCTACCGCCACGCTACTGCCAGCATGTTGTCAGCATCGCCGCCGGATAACGGACGCCATGAGACGCGCCGAACGCCTTTTCCAGATCATCCAGATCCTGCGCCGCAGCCGCGCGCCGGTGACCGCCGACGCCATCGCCGCCGAGCTGGAGACCTCGAAACGCAGCGTCTATCGCGACATCGCCGCCCTGGTCGGCCAGCGCGCCCCGATCCGCGGCGAGGCGGGCGTCGGCTATGTGCTGGAGGCCGGGTTCGACATGCCGCCGCTGATGCTGACCCCCGACGAGATCGAGGCGGCGGTGCTGGGCGCGCAGTGGGTGGCGGGGCGCGGCGACCCGGTTCTGGCCAAGGCCGCCAGCGACCTGATCAGCAAGATCGCGGCCGCCGTCCCCGACCGTCTGCGGCCCTATGTGCTGGAGCCGGCCGCCGCCGCCTCGCCGGCCTGGAAGCCGCAGGCCGACCGCATCGACGTCGCCCAGGTCCGGGCCTGGATCCACGCGGGTCGCAAGATCCGCCTCGACTACAGCGACGAGGCCGGCGCGATCAGCGAGCGGGTGATCTGGCCCGTCACCGTGGGTTACCGCGAGACGGTGCGGATGATCATCGCCTGGTGCGAACTGCGCGAGGCCTTCCGCACTTTTCGCACCGACCGCGTGGTCGGCGCCGACTTCCTGGACGAGCGCCATGGCAAGCGGCCCGCCGTGCTCCGCGCCGAGTGGATCAAGTTCCGCGCGGCCGAAATCGCCGCCTGGACGTCGCGCGAGAACGCCGCCTGCTGATCACAGGTCGTGGCGCTTGGCGAAGGTCTCGAAGAGGCCGGGCCAGGCCGCCACCGGTTTGCCGGGCGTGGCGCGCAGGCCAAAGCCGTGGCCGCCTTCCTCGAAGATGTGCATCTCGGTCGGTACGGCCTTGGCCTTCAAGGCCGTGAACATCGCCAGCGAGTTCTCGACCGGCACGACCTTGTCATCCGCCGCGTGGACCTGAAACACCGGGCCAAGGCCTTCGCGCACCTGCTTCTCGGGCGATAGCTCGACCACGCGCTCGGGCGCGGCCTGGCCGCTCAGCAACTGCTTGCGCGACCCCGTGTGGCCAAAGGACAGGTCCAGGGTGATGACCGGATAGATCAGCGCCGACAGGCTGGGCTTGGCGGTCAGCTGGTCCGCCGCGTCGATCGGCGCGTAGGTGGCCGCGTCGAACCGGGTGGTCAGGTTGGCCGCCAGGTGCCCGCCGGCCGAGAAGCCCATGACCGCCACGCGGTCGGGAGAGAAGCCCATGGCCTGGGCCTTCGAGCGGATCAGGCGAACGGCCCGCTGGGCGTCCTGCAAAGGCGCGTCGCCGCCCGCCGCCCAGCCGTCGCCCGGCATCCGATAGAACAGCACGAAACAGGTGTAGCCGCGCTCGGCCAGCCACCGGCCCATCTCGTAGCCCTCCTTGTCCACCACGACCCGCTCGTAGCCGCCGCCCGGGATCAGCATCACGGCCGCGCCGTTCGCGATCTTCGGACGGAAGACGGCCAGGGTCGGCGTGCGGGTGTGGATCTGGGCGCGGTCGCGCGGCCCGTTGGGGCCGCTCCGCTCCAAGATCTTTTCCTCGACGGTGACCCCTTCGCCGCCCGGCGCGCCGCCCGGCCACAGGACGATGACTTCGGTGGGATCGGCTTGGTCCAAGGTCGCGGCCTCCGCTCCGCGCGCCGCCAGCGAGGCTAGAGCGCCGGTGACGAAGGCTCCCAAGGCGCCGCGACGGTTCAGCATGGATATGGCCTTCTGACGGGTTGTTGTTCACGCCGAGCCTAGAACGCGCCGGCGAATTTTGGAAACCGGTTTCCTACGCCTGGGCGAAGCGCAGGTGGTGAAGCACGATCCCGCTGGTCGTGGCGACGTTCAGGGAATCAAAGCCCTTGGCCATGGGGATACCGACGGCGCGCGCCCTGGCCATCAGGTCGGGCGCCAGACCCGGCCCCTCGGCGCCCAGCAGCACGGCGGTGCGCGGGGCCGGCTTGACGCGCGCCAGGATCTCGCTGGCGGCGGGGCTGAGCGCCAGTCCCTCGAAGCCGGCGGCCGCGAGAAGAGCGGCGATGTCCTCGCCCCGCGCCAGTCGGGCGGTCGGAACCGACAGCGCCGCGCCAACCGAGACTCGGATCGCCTTGCGATACAGGGGATCGCAGCAGTCGGCGTCCAGCAGCACAGCGTCGACGCCGAAGGCGGCGGCGTTACGATAGAGCCCGCCCATGTTGTCGTGATTGGCGATGCCGCAGAGCACCAGAACGATCGCCTGTTCCGGCAAGCCGGCCAGCAGGTCGCGCGCGGCGATCGGCGAGGGCTTGCGGCCCACCGCCAACACGCCGCGATGCAGGTGAAAGCCGGCGATAGCGTCCACCACCGCCTGGTCGGCGAAATGGACGGGCGTCTCGTCCGGCAGTCCCTCGAATACGTCCGCCAGCTTGTCCCGGCGCTTGGGATCGATCAGCAGCGAAACCACCCGCTCCGGCGCATCGCGGACGAAGGCGCGCAACACTGTTTCACCCTCGGCGATGAACAGCCCTTCGCGACCGACCAAGTCCCGCTCCTTGATCGCCCTGAACGGCGCGACGGCGGGATCGCCGGGGTCGGTGACGACACGAAACTGCGGCAAGGCGACCTCTGAATTCAACTATTTAGAGCGCGTTCGAGCGGTTTGACCGCTCACACCTAAACCTGACGCGCTCTAACGCACCCCTCGTATCGGCAGGATCGCCAGACCGCCAGCCATGGCCAGGCTCGCGGCGGTCAGGAACAGCAGGTGGAAGTTCAGATGCGTCGGGCCGAGCGCCCAAACCGCCAAGGCCGGCGCCAGAGCCTGGGGCAAGGTATTGGCCAGGTTGATCACGCCGAGGTCCTTGCCCGTGTCGCGCTGCGAGGGCAGCACCTGGGTCACCATGGCGATATCGACCGCGTAGAAGCACCCGGCCCCGCAGCCCAGCACGGCGTAGGCCGCCACCATCACCGGCCACCGCGGGCTCAGCGAAAACACCGCCATGGCCAAGGCCATGGTGAAGGCCGCCCCGCAGGCGAACAACTTGCGCCGCTTCAGACGGTCCGACAGCACCCCGCCCGCCAGCGCCAGGGCGACGTTCGACAGCGTCGACACCGCCGTCAGGATCGCCAGCCCCTGCTCGGCGCGCTGCCCTGGAAACAGGCGCGAATAGCCCATCGCGTCCTGCAGGAAATACAGCATGTAGCTCTGGATCAGGCTGAGCGCGACCAGCACCATGAACCGCCCAAGCCACGCGAAGGCGAAGTCGGGATGCTCGCGCGGGTCCACCCAAAGGCCCCTGAGAAAGCCGGCGAGGTCGAACGGCGGGGCGTCGGCTTTCGGCAGCGGCGGGTCCTTGAAGCCCAGCACCAGCGGCGCCAAGCCCAGCAGCAGCACGGCCGAGATCGTCGCGTAGCGGGAGCTTTCGGTGACCAGAAGCCCGCCGATCAGTACGGCGCCGGCCGCCGTACCGATCGGGTTGCCGAGGCTCTGGAACGCCGCGACTAGGCCCTTCTGATGGTCCGGCACGCGGTCGGGCATGACCGCCACCAGGGCCGAGAAGCACAGGTTGAAGGTCAACTGGAACAGGATGATCCCGCCGATCAGCGCCAGCGGCGTCTTCGCCTGCATGATCGCCAGATAGGCCAGCGCCGCGCCAAGCGCCCCGACCACGATCCCCGGCCTCCGACGTCCAAAGCGGCTGGTCGTGCGGTCGCTGATCGCGCCGGCCAGCAGGTTGGCGACACTGGCGACGATCGCGCCATAGAACGTGACCTGGCTGAGCACCACGGCCTTGTTGGCCGGATCGATCGCGCCGGCCTTGAGCGGCAACAGCACTTGCAGAAGCGGCTGAAAAGACAGGAAGGCCCCGATCTGAGCCAGGGTGTAGGCGGCGATGAAATTCGCGCGAACCGGCTCCTTGGGCCGGGCCCGGTCGTCAAACCCCATCACGCCTCCCCCGCGGCGCGGCGACCGAAAGCCAACGCGGTTTCGGCGCCTGCCATGTCCGGCGTCTTCACGTCGCGCCAGCTGGGTCCCACACTGACGGGCCGTCCGCCCTCGCACAAGGCCCTCTCGCCGGGGGAGTTTCCCTTGGGGAGCGACAGGTTCTAGTTTGAGCGCATGAGCCTGAGTCTCGGGGGACGTATCGATGGCTTCGGTGACGATCTACGACGTCGCCGCGAAAGCGGGCGTCTCGATCAAGACCGTTTCGCGGGTGATGAACAACGAGCCGAACGTCCGGCCCGCGATGCGGGACCGCGTCTTGGCGGCGGCCGGCGCCCTGGGCTACAGCCCCAACCTGTCGGCGCGCAGCCTGGCTGGCTCGCGCTCGTTCGTCATCGCCGTCTTCGTCGACGCGGCCTTGACCATCGACCACTGGCGCAGCGAACGCGGCGCCGACTATCTCAGCCGCATCCAGCTGGGCGCCACACTGCAGTGTCGCGAAGCCGGCTATCATCTGCTGGTCGAGCTGATCGACCATGAAGGACCTCGGGTTCGGCAAGAGGTCGCGGCCCTGCTCGCGGCCTTGAAGCCTGACGGCGTCATTCTGACGCCGCCGTCCTCGGACAACGCGGTGGTGCTGGAACTGCTGGACAAGGCGGGCACGCCCTATGTCCGCGTCGGTCCAGAGCGGGCCGAGGGTCTGGGTCCTCGGGTGCATATGGATGACGTCGCCGCCGCTCGCGAAATGACCGAGCACCTAGCCAAGCTGGGCCACAGGCGCATTGGCTTCATCGTCGGGGAACCGCGCTATGGCGCCAGCCAGGCCCGGCGCGACGGCTATCTCGAAGCGATGACGGGTCTAGGCCTGCCGGTCGCCGACGGCTGGGTGCGTCAGGGCGACTTCACGTTCCAGTCCGGCCTCGACCAGGCGAAGGCGCTGCTGGCCCTGCCCGATCGTCCGACGGCCATCTTCGCCAGCAACGACGACATGGCGCTGGGCTGCATGGCGGCGATCGCCGAGGCGGGCCTGATGACCCCCGGAGACGTCTCGGTGGCGGGGTTCGATGACAGCCCCAGCGCGCGCTTCAGCCGGCCGCAGTTGACCACGGTGCGCCAGCCGGTGGCGGAAATGGCCTCGGTGGCCGCCAAGCTGCTGATCGGCCAGGCCCGAAGCGGCGCGGCCGCCGAACGGCCGGTGGACGAGCTCCTGCCCTTCGAGCTGATCCACCGCGCCTCGACGGCGCCGCCGCCGGGTTAGCGACTACCGCCCCGGACGCGCGAAGGCCGCGACACGGGCGCGGGCGGCATGGACGGCGTTCTCGGCGGGACGCTCCTGATAGCTTCGCGAGGCGATCTGGGCGCGACCGCCCAACCGGAACGCGCCGACGCGGTTCGCCAGATCCGCCGCCTCGACCCGCAGGGCGTGGGTCGCCTCCGTCGATCGCGAGACCATGGCCGCGTTGCGCTGGGTCACCTGGTCCAGCTGGTTCACGGCCGAGTTGACCTGGCCTAGGGCCGTGGCCTGTTCGCTGGCCGAAGCGGCGATGACGTTCACCAGCTCGTCGATGCCGCCCACCTTGTCGACGATGCCCCGCAGCGCCTCGCCCGTCTGGCCAACGAGATCGACCCCCTCGCTGACTTGGCGACTGCTCTCGGTGATCAAGGACTTGATGTCGCTGGCGGCCTGGGCGGAGCGCTGGGCCAGGGCCCGCACTTCCTGGGCGACGACCGCGAAGCCCTTGCCCGAGTCCCCGGCGCGGGCGGCCTCGACCCCGGCGTTCAGGGCCAGGAGGTTGGTCTGGAAGGCGATCTCGTCGATCATGCCCAGGATCTGGTTCACCTGCTGCGACTGGGCCTCGATCTTGGTCATGGCCTCGGCGGCGCGGGTGACGATGTCGCCCGAGCGGGAAGCTTCGGCCGACGCCTCGCCGACGCGGGCGGAGACTTCGCGCGCGCTCTGAGCCGTCTTGCCGACGGCGCCGGTCAGTTGCTCGACGGCGGCGGCGGTCTGTTCCAGCGTGGCCGCCTGCTGTTCGGTGCGCTGCGACAGGTCCTCGGCGTTGCGAGCGATGTCATCCACGCCCGCGCGGATGCCCTCGGCCGAGTGCTCCACCGCGCGCATCGCGCCGGTCAGGCATTCGACCGCCTGTTCGAAATCGGCGCCCAGGCTCTGGAACTCGGGCGCCAGCTCCGCCTGAACGCGCGCGCTCAGGTCGCCGCTGGCCAAGCACGCAAGGGCCTCGCCCACCGCCTTGACGGCCTGGGCCTGATGCCGTTCGGCGACCTCCCGCTCGGTTTCCAGAGCGTTTCGCTCCTCCTGGAGGATGCGCAGATAGCTGGAAATGGCCAGCTCCATGTCGAGGAACACCGCCTTGACCAGGGCCGATAGGCTGTCGGCCAACTCGGCGTCGGACTTGGCGGCGTTGAACAAGCTCTTGGCGCGCTTGCCGATCACGGCGCGGATCAGCGTTTCGGCCACCAAGGCATAGCCGCCGATGTACCACTGCGGCTCGAGATCGGCGTTGACGTGGGCGCGGCCAATCCGCTCGACATCGCGCATGTAGGTTTCGCCGTAGTCGGCTTGGACGATCCGCCGCCAGTGGTCGGCCTGGGCGCGCTCCGCGCCGGCCATGTGCGCGTCGTCTCTGAACTTGCTCCGCGTTTCGGGAAAGGCCCGGACCTGGTCGTAGAACTTGCCGAGCGCCGATCCGATCTCGGCGTCGATCACCGGCTTGATGGATCGCAAGGCGGTGCGATCGCGTTGGTCGAACCGCATGAAGGCCATGCGCTGTTCCAGCTTCAAAAGCGCGCTCATCCGAGCCCCGAGTCACTGATAAGGATTGGTTCACCACGTTGGTGCGCCCAATCCGTTAACCAAGCTTAAAGGCCGACCGCCCACGGCGCGGGAGCGCGCGAAAACCCTGGGGAAGCCGTATCAACGCGCTGTTTCGCCGCGCTCGAGACGTTGGCCTATAAAGGTTTGGCAACAAGCTGCGCCTTGGCGCGTTTTGGGCTTGTCAGGTCCACGGCAGGGCTTGGATATACCCTCGAAACGAGCCCCAAGGACGATATGGCGCTTCCCGCGGACTTCACCTTGACCGAGCAGGACGGCCGCAGGACCGCCGCCCTGTCCGGAGACTGGACCGCGCGGGGTCTGTTCGATGCCGGCCTGCGCCTGGCCTCCGCCCTTTCGGACTCGCGGCCGCTGAGCCTGGACCTCACCAGCGTCAATCGTTGCGACACGGCCGGCGCCTACGCCATCATTCGCGCGGCGGGCGACCAACTCGCCCCCCAACACATCCAGGCGCGCCGCGAGATCCTGCGCCTGCTGGAACTGGTGGGCGCGGCGATCCAGGTCGAGCCCGAGCCCACCGTGCGCGTTGGCGGGTTCCTGGCCCTCCTGGAGCGCATTGGGCGCGGCGTGTTCGGCCTGTTCCAGGACGGCTACGGCACGCTCGTCTTCCTGGGTCACCTGCTGGTGGCCCTGGGCCGCTCCATCGCCGATCCTCGCCGCATCCGCTGGGCGCCGACCATCGCCCTATGCGAGCGCGCGGGACTGGACGCCATGCCCATCGTGGCCGTCACGACCTTCTTCATCGGCGCGGTGGTGGCCCTGCTGGGCGCGAACCTGCTGACCGACTTCGGAGCCCAGGTCTATTCGGTCGAGCTGATCGGCATCTCGGTGATGCGCGAATTCAACATCCTGATCACCGCCATCCTGCTGGCCGGACGCTCGGCGTCCAGCTTCGCGGCCGAGATCGGCTCCATGAAGATGAACCAAGAGATCGACGCCATGCAGGTCATGGGGGTCGATCCCTACGAGGCCCTGGTGCTGCCGAGGTTCGCGGCGCTGCTGTTCACGATCCCCCTCCTGACCTTCATCGCCACCATCGCGGGCCTGGCGGGCGGGATCCTGGTCGTCTGGGTCGTCCTGGACCTGTCGCCGACCTTCTTCCTGCAACGCATCGTGGACTCGGTCGGGGCCACCCATTTCTGGATCGGCCTGTCGAAAGCGCCGGTGATGGCCACCGTGATCGCCGCGATCGGCTGTCGGCAGGGCATGGAGGTCGGCAACGACGTCGAATCCCTGGGCCGGCGCGTGACCGCGGCGGTCGTGCACGCCATCTTCGCGATCATTCTGATCGATGCCGTCTTCGCCCTGATCTACATGGAGCTGAACGTTTGATCCGCTCCCCCAAGATCAAGGCGGAAACCGAATCCGCCGCCATCGACGCCGCCGAGGCCGAGAAGCATCCCATCGAGGTGCGGGGCCTGGTCTCGCGCTTTGGCGACAACGTCGTTCACGACGGCCTGGACCTCTCGGTCGATCGGGGCGAGGTGCTGGGCGTGGTCGGCGGCTCGGGCACCGGCAAGTCGGTGCTGCTCAACACCATCATCGGCCTGAAGGCTCCCGACGGCGGCTCGGTGCGCCTGTTCGGCGGCGACATGCGAACGGCCTCCCGCCGCCGCTGGTCCTCGGTCGAGCGCCGCTGGGGCGTCCTCTTCCAGCAAGGCGCGCTGTTCTCGAACCTGACCGTGCGCGAGAACGTCGCCGCGCCGCTGCACGAGCATACGCGCCTTCCCCGCCGCGAGATCGAGGAGATCGCCGACCTGAAGATCGCCATGGTGGGTCTGCCAGCGCGCGCCGCGACGCTGAAGCCGGCGGAGCTGTCTGGCGGCATGAGGAAGCGGGCGGGCCTGGCGCGCGCCCTGGCCATGGACCCCGAGCTGCTGTTCCTCGACGAACCCACCGCCGGCCTCGACCCCATCGCGGCCGAGGCCTTCGACGGCCTGATCAAGGATCTGTCCGACAGCCTGGATCTGACCGTCTTCATGATCACCCACGACCTGGACAGCCTGTACGCCATCACCGACCGCGTCGCCGTTCTGGCCAACAAGAAGGTCGTGGCCGTGGCGCCCGTGCGCGAGCTCGAGCGTTCAGAGCATCCCTGGATCAAGCAATACTTCCTGGGTCCGCGAGGACGCGCCGCCGCGACCTCCGAGAACCGGCCCGAGGCGAGGATCGACTGATGGAAAGAAACGCCAACTACGCCCTGGTCGGGGCCATGTCCCTGGCGCTCTTCATGGGCCTGGTGATCTTCGTGGTCTGGCTGGCGAAGCTCAGCTTCAATCGCGACTACGACCTCTATGACATCCTGTTCGTCGGCCCGGTGCGCGGCTTGTCGACCGGCGGCGAGGTTCACTTCAACGGCATCAAGGTCGGCGAGGTGACCCGCATCGAGCTGGACAAGAGCGATCCCAACCGCGTCATCGCGCGGGCGCGCGTCACCTCCGACGTTCCGATCAAGATCGATAGCTACGCCACTCTGGAACCGCAGGGCATCACCGGCGTCAACTACGTCCAGATCACCGCCGGCTCGCCGAACAAGGAGCTGCTGAAGGACACGGTCAAGAACGGCAAGGTCCCGGTGTTGCGCAGCCAGCGAAGCGCCCTCTCCGACCTGCTGGAGGGCGGCGGCACCGTGTTGACGCGCACCATCGAGGCTCTGGACCGCGTCAATCAGGTCCTCTCGGACAAGAACATCAAGACCTTCGGCGCCACGCTCAGTGACGTCCAGTCGGTCACGGCCGAACTGCGCGAGCGCAAGGAAATCATCGCGGACGCCCAGAAGACGCTGAAGAGCATCGACCAAACCGCCCAGTCGATCACCGAACTTTCCAAGAGCGCCAACGGCCTGGTCGACGGCGACGCCAAGCGCACCCTGAAGGAACTGGGCGACGCGGCCGAGGAGTTGAAGGGCGCCGCCAAGGACGCCCGCGGCATGGTCAGCAAGCTCGATGGCCCGACCAGCGACTTCGCCACCACGGGCCTGCCGCAGTTGTCGGCGGCGATCGTCACCCTGCAATCGGCCGCCGAGTCTCTCGACCGTCTGGTCGGCGAGGTCGAACAGAACCCCCGGGGCTTGGTCGGCAAGCCGCCCGCCAAGGAAGTGGAGGTCAAACCGTGAGCCCAATGATCCGCAACGCCTCCAAGACCCTGGGCCGAGCCCTGGCCGTAGGCCTTCTGGCCGTGAGCCTCTCCGGCTGCATCAGCGTCTTCCCCAAGTCCAAGCCGGTCGGCCTCTATCGCTTCGGCGAGGCCGAGGTGAACGCGCCCAAGGGTCCGCCCGGCGCGATGTTCGGGGTCTTGAAGGCGCCAACGATCTTCACGCGCTCGTCGGCGGGCGACCGCATCCTGACCAGCGCCAACGGCCAGGTGGCCTACATCTCCGACGCCCGCTGGGTCTCGCCGGCCTTCGTCCTGTTCGAGGAGGCCACGGCCCGCGCGTTCGAGAACGATCCTGGCCGCGCTCGCCTGATCGGTCGCGGCGAGGTCGCCAAGGCCGACCTCGTTCTACGGCTCGAAGTCCGCGCCTTCGAGGCCGACTATGTCAACGGACCCAAGGCCGCGCCCGAAATCGTGGTGCGGGTGCGCGGCGTCCTTAGTCGAAGCCAGGACCGCGCCCTGGTCGGCGATCAGATCTTCGAAGCCCGCGTGAAAGCCGCCGACAATCGCGTCGGCGCCATCGTCCCCGCCTTCGATCAGGCCACCGCCAAGGTGCTGGGCGAGATCGTGGCCTGGGTCAACGCGGCGGGGCCAGGACTTAAGAGCTGAGGCTTACAGCGCGTCCAGCGGTTCGGTCACCGCGCCGTATCCCGCGTCGTCGGGAATGCGCAGCACCTTGCCCTCCACCCAGGGCTCGACGGTGACCAGCGGCCGCGCCGCCGACCGCGCCACCGCGTCGGCGGGGCTCGCGCTCTCGGCCAGCAGCTGCAGGTTCATGCGGGTGGGGAAGATCACCTTGCGCGCGCCCGAGGCCGCCAGCTCAAGGGCCTTGGCCGGCGCGATCCACTCGGCGTCAACAGCCTCGTGACCATCGCAAATCGCTTGCTGCGCCAGGGGCGCGTGGGCGACGTAGAACCAGGTGTCGAAGCGCTTGGGCATTAGCTTCGGCGTGATCCAGCGCGCGAAGACCGTCAACGCCGAGAGGTCCAGCTTCAAACCAAGGTCGCCCACCACATCGATGAAAGCGACCTTGTCCTCGGCGACGGCGGCGCGCACGTCCTTGGCGGCCTCCCCCGCATAAAGGTTGCCGTCCGCGTCGCGGGCCAGCAGCACGCCCGCCTCCTCATAGGCCTCGCGGATGGCGGCGACGCGCAGGGCGGCGTCGTCCTGGCCGACCGCGTCGAAACCTGTCGCGAGTTCTCGCCAGCGCGGGTCGCTGTCGCCCTGATGGCTCTTGCCGCCCGGAAACACCAAGGCGCCGGCGGCGAAATCGATCTGATGATGCCGCTTGACCATCAGCACCTCGAACGAGGGCGCGTCTCGAAGCAGCAGTACGGTGGCGGCGGGACGGATCGCGCCCAACGAGGAGTCGGCCATTCGGCAAGTCTGGCGCCGCTTGGCCGCCTTGCCCAGACGTCTTTCGAACGCTTGTTCTATTCGCCCGTCAGGCCGACTTGGCGCGACGGCGGTTGGCGCCGCGGTCCATCCGCTCCAGAAGATAATCCGCGTCTTCGCGCGAGGCGTTCTGAGGCGAGGTCAGGAAGCGCTGGATCATGCGTTCCTGGAAGCGCTCGCGATCCTGGGCGCCGCCGTCGAACTCCAGGCTGTGAAACGCGTCCACGCCGGCGCGGAAGGCCGAATAGAGGCGCGGCGGCAGGCCCGCGCGCTCGCAGATCGCCTTCAGACCCAGCGGGCCGGCGTCGTGGATCATCAGCCAGGTCCGATGATGCGGCACGCCCGCCAGCTCGGCCACGGCCCACTCGAAGAAGGTCATGTGGCCATGGGCCAGCGCGCGCAGCAGCAGCGAGGGCGACAGGCGATCGACCTTGTGCAGGTGCGCGACGAACGCCTTGGGATCGGCGGCGCGGCCGGCCTGGTCGACCAGATCGATCGTCGCCCGCTCCTTGGCGCCGATGATCAGCTCCAGGGTCCGTTCGGCCGAAAGGCCGTGATTGGTCAGAATGTGGTCGCGCAACTGATCGCCAACCATGTCGACCAGACGCTCGGCGACCGACAGCGGCAAAGCCGTGCGATAGGCGACCGCCTGCAGCACCTCTTCGGACTTGGCGAAGCGGTCCAGGGCCTTTTGCAACGTCACTTCCGAGAAGCGGGCGTTGTCATTGGCGCAGGCCGCGGCGACCACGTCTTCCGGCGCCTGGTCGACCAGCATCGCGGTGATGCGGCTGGACAGCTTGGGGCGCTTGGCCACGGCCATCTGACGGACCGGTCCGCCCACGCGGACGATCTCGGCCAGATCGGTGTCGGTGAATACCGGGGAGAAGCTGATGATCGGCAGGCTGACGCTCTCGACATCGCGGGCCAGGCGATTGGCGACGTCGGGCGGCAGAGCCGCGGAGTTCTTCAGGGTGACCGCCAGGGCGCGACGCACGAGCTCGGCGGCGTCGGCGGCCATCACGCGCAGGATGTCGTGGGCGATCTGTCGCTCTTCGTCGCTCAGAGCGGCGCGGTCGATCGTCCGACACAGCTTGTGCGCGGCCAGGGCGCGCTCGTCGGGAGTCGCGCCCTTCACGAGCATCCGGATGTCGGAATCGGTCAGTGCTGCGCGTGTCGTGGCCATGGTTCGCCGCCCAGGGGAGCTATGCTTGGAGTCGATCCTCCTCGCTTAGGCTTAATGATTGTTTGAACCACGAAGCCGGGCGTTAAGTATATCCCGTAACCGGGGACAAACCACGCTTGGGTAAAGTGCGCCCTCATCGATGAGGAACGCCATCTTGCTCGCCGAGCGCCCCCAACAAGCCCCGACCGACGGCGCTCATCGGGCCAAGAACCAAGACGCCCAGACGGCGCTTGCGCTGGACGCCCAGACCGCGCTTTTGCCGTATGCTCTGGGCGTTTTCGCCATCAGCCTGCCGGTGTTCGTCTGGATGGCCTCGCTGGCCGACAACCGCGCCTGGATGACCGTCAGCTTCGCCCTGTTCGCGATCAACTGGGGCGCCTTCTACGCCGTGGTGAACTGGCTGCGCGGCGAAGAGTCGCGCGATCTGGCTCGCCGCGCCCGCGTTCAGGTCCTCTGCGGCGCGTTGTGGACGGTCACCGTCGCCCAGATCTCGATCCTGGCCGAAGGCGCCGGTCCAGCCCGCGAATCGCTGCTGATGCTGGCCACCGCCGGCGCGGTGCTGTGCGCCTTCTTCTCGGCGCCTTACCTGCCGGGCCTCCTGATCATCGCCCCCCTCGCCGCCGCCGGGCCGTTGGTCGCGCAGTTCTCCCACCCCGAGAACCAGGGCGCCGGCGAGCTGACGTGGGGCGCGACCGCCCTGGCCCTGACCCTTTCCCTGGTGCTCAACCGCATGTTCCGGCGCCAGCATGATCTGGCGGTGGCCCATGAGCGCCTGCTCGACGAGCGGATCCGCGTGCTGGAGGACGCCGAGCGCACCGCCCGCAGCAAGTCGGACATCGTCGCGACTCTGAGCCATGAAATTCGCAATGGTCTGACCGGCGTCACCCACGTGCTGGCCGCCGCCGCCGGTCGGGGCGGTCGCGCCGCGCCCTCGCGAGACCAGTTGAACGCCGCGCTCGACGCGGCCCAGGACCTGATCGCGGTGCTGAACGCCACGCTCGATAGCGAGACGGCGGAAAGCGGCCGCCTGAACGTCGAGACCCAACCCTTCGATCCGGTGCGGCTGGTCCAGGACCTGGTGCTGCTGGACAAGCCCAACGCGGCGACCAAGGGCCTGGAACTGACGGTCCATATCGATCCGCCGCTGCTCGTCCGGGATAAGGGCGCTGTGGTCGCCGACGCCCTGCGCACCCGCCAGATCATCGCCAACCTGCTCGGCAACGCGGTCAAGTATACGGTTCGCGGCCGCATCGAGGTGCGCCTCGAACTACGCGAAGGCCAGGTGGCGTTCGAGGTCGCCGATACCGGTCCGGGCCTGTCGAACGAGGAGCTGGAACAGGCCTTCGAACCGTTCCGCCGCGTCGAGCGCACCGGGGCCGGCGTCAACGGCGCGGGCTTGGGCCTGTCGCTTTCGCGGCAGTTGGCGCGACTGATGGGCGGCGCGCTGGAGGCGCGCAGCGCCGTGGGCGTCGGCAGCTGCTTCACCCTCACCCTGCCCTTCGACCCCGCCGCGGCGTGCGACCTCGAGGAGCAGACCGAGACCGTGATCGCCGAGGCGCCGGGCGCGCCACGCGCGATGCGCATCCTGATCGCCGAGGACGAGGCCCTCAACGCGGCCATGCTGCGCGCCATCCTGGAGCAACTCGGCCACCAAGTCGTCCACGCCCAGAACGGCCGACGCGCCGCCGACCTGGCCCGTATCGCCGAGTTCGACCTGCTGATGCTGGATCACCGGATGCCGGTGATGGACGGCCCCGCCGCCTCGGCCGCCCTGCGCGCGGCCGACGGCCCCAATCGCCAGGCCCCGATCGTCGCCATCATCGAGGGCGACGCGGAGGAAGCCTCGGAATTCCTGGAAGCCGGGGCCGACGTCATCCTGCGCAAGCCCGTCACCGTGGCCGGCGTGGCCCGCGCCCTGGCCGACGCGGCGGCGCTCGATCGCGGCCTGGCGCGTTCCGAGGCGGCCTGAAGAAGGCTGCCGCAAGGTAAGCTTTCGCGCGGACGCGCCCTCGCCCATCCTTCCCGCAACGAAGAAAACGGGAGGATGTGATGCTGGAAGGACTGCGCGTCGTCGAACTGGCGACCTATATCGCCGCGCCGGGCGCGGCCGGGATCATGGCCGACTGGGGCGCCGAGGTCATCAAGGTGGAGTCGCCGGAGGGCGATCCGATGCGGCGGTTCTTCGACACCATTGGCTCGGACCAGGACGCCAACCCCGTCTTCGAGCTCGACAACCGGGGCAAAAAGGCCGTGATGCTGGACATCCGGTCCGATCTTGGCCGGGAGGCGCTGAAGGCTCTGGTCGCGACCGCCGACATCTTCTTGACCAACGTGCGCCCCGCCGCCCTGGCCCGGGCGGGGCTCGATTACGAGGCGCTGAAGGCGGTCAATCCGCGCCTGATCTATTGCAGCCTGACGGGCTACGGCCTGACCGGTCCGGATCGCGACAAGCCGGGCATGGACGTGGCGGCGTTCTGGTCGCGGGCGGGCGTGGGATCGATCACCGCGCCCAAGGGGACCGAGCCTTTCCCGATCCGCACGGGCATGGGCGATCACGTCACCTCTCTGGCCACGGTCTCGGCGATCCTCGCGGCCGTGTACGAGCGGACGGTCACGGGCGTCGGGCGGCTGGTCGAAACCTCTCTGCTGCGCGCGGGCGTCTATGCGATCGGCTCGGACATGGCGATCCAGCTGCGCTTCGGAAAGCTGGCCTCCACCCGCGGCCGGCGCGAGACGGTTCAGCCCCTGGCCAACTTCTACAAGACGCTCGACGGCCGCTGGATCTGCCTTCTGCCCCGCCAGGGTTCGGTCGACTGGCCGCGCATCGCCGCCGCCGCCGGTCGGCCCGAACTGGTCGACGACCCCCGCTTCGTCTCCGCCAAGAGCCGCCGCGAGCATGGTCAGGCCTTGGTCGACATCCTGGACGCGGCGTTCGGAGCCATGACCTATGACGAGGCCGCCGAGGCGCTGGACGCGGGCGACATCACCTGGGCGCCCTACCAGACCCCGCGCGAACTGGCGACCGACGCCCAGGCCCAGGCGGCGGGCTGCTTCGTCGAGACGCCTGACGGCGCTGGCGGGACCTTCAAGGCGCCCGCCGCTCCGGCGCGGTTTCCGGGCGCGCACGATGGTCCGCGCGGACCGGCGCCGAAATTGGGCGCGGACACCGCGTCCGTCTTCAAGGCCCTGGGGTGGGACGAGGCGAAGGTGGCGGCTCTGACCAAGGTCAGCGCTGCTTGACCTTCTCGTTGGCGTCGGCCAGCACGCGCAGCATCTCGGCCGAGAACATCGAATTGGCCAGGCGCTGGCCGCCGCTCGCGCCCGTATCGGAGGACGCGCTGAACGGATTTCCCGCGTCCTGCGAACCGCGCAGGATCAGGTCGACCATCGCCTCCTGCTGACGAATGCGCTCCAGACGGCGACCGCCGGCATATTGCAGGAAGCCCTGGTCGACATCGTCGCCCTGACGATTGGAAGCCGGGTCGGTGACCCGCCCCGCCGAGGCGCCGGTCTTGGTCAGGTTGGCATAAACCTCGCCCACCGTGGCGGGACGGCCGTCCTTGTAGAAGATTGACCGGTTAGCCTCGGCGGCGTCCGGGAACATGGCCGCGGCGTTGGCGCCAGGCGATGCGGTCGCCGCTTCGATCAGGCGAGCCGAACCCGATGGCCCCAGGAAATGGGCGGCGTACAGCTCGCCCGCCGTCGGCGAGCGCCCCACCCGGCCGCGCAGATAAGAGGCGTGATCGCTGGTCAGTTCGCCGGCCATCAGGGCCGCGGCGTGCGGATCGGTCTTCAAGCCCAGCACGGCCTTGCGCGCCTCGTCGCCATCGACGCGATAACGACCATCCGGGCCTTGGGTGATCAGGTCGGCGTAGCGGGCGTAGCCATATTTCGCCCCGTGCTTCTTCAGCGTCGACAGCCACGTCTGGTCGACGAACTGGAAGAGACCCGAGGCCGAGGAGGTCCGGGCCTTGGCGACCGGATTGAAGCCGCTCTCGCGCTTGGCCGCGCCCATCAGGAACGTGAAGTCGACCCCCGTCGCGCTGGAAGCGCGCTGGATCGCCGACTCGACGACGCTGCGGATGGAACTGACGGCGGGCATGGACCTCAGGAGTCGGCGATCATGGTTAATCGCCGATTAACCACGTTTCCAAAACCGCGTCGCCGCGCGCCTTGCCGCACCCACTCTTACAAGCGTAAGACAAATCACCGTCGAGATTACGATTGTCAATTTACAGAGCGCCATCCCCGTGCTGATCTTATCCTACGACTGTAAATTCCACCAAGGATGGTCGACATGGCCCTGGCCCTAAACCCCAATGGCTCCGGCATTCCCGGCCTGGACGCTCCACCCCGCAAAGCCTCTCGAATACTGGCGGTCGGCCTCGCCGTCTCGGTCGCGGCGCACCTCGGCCTGATCGGCTATCTGGCCTATCAGAAATGGATCGAGCCACTGCCGACCATGGTCGATGACAAGCCCATCGTCGTCGATACGGTTCCGCTGGAGCGCAAACCGCCGCCCCCGCCGCCGCCCATCGACAAGCCGCCGCCGCCCATGGCTGGGCCGAAGCTTCACGCCCCCGTCCTGACGACCGTCGATACGCCGCCGCCCCTGCCAGCCGATCCAAGGATCACCCCGGATGGGCCTCCGGCCACGGGTCCGATCGCCTCGCTGACCTCGCCCCCCGGTCCGGCCCCGACGCCTCAGCCGCCCCCGAAGGTGATCACCCGCGCCAATTGGTTGAAGCTGCCCTCGGCCGAAGACATGGCGCGCTACTATCCCGACAGCGCGCAGCGACGCGGCGTCTCGGGCGCGGCGACCCTGAACTGCGTGGTGGCGGTGAACGGAACGGTCCGCGACTGCGCGGTGGTGTCGGAAACACCCGCCGAGGAAGGCTTCGGCAAGGCGGCGCTGAAGGTCTCGCGCTTCTTTCGCATGAAGCCACAGATGGAAAACGGAGAGGCGGTCGACGGGGCCACCGTCGTCATCCCGATCCGGTTCAACGCGGGCGCTTGAGCCCATCCTCCAGCGTTGAAACGGCGGCCGGGTCGCTCTTTCCGCGCCCCGGCCATTCCGCCCTAACTAGTAGCTCTTAGGCAGGCCCAGAACGCGCTCGGCGATGAAGTTCAGGATCATCTCGCGGCTGACGGGCGCGATGCGGGCGATCATCGCCTCGCGGAAGTAGCGCTCGACGTCGTACTCCTTGGCGTAGCCCATGCCGCCGTGCGCCAGGACCGCGTTCTCGCACGCATGGAAGCCCGCCTCGGCGCCCAGGTACTTGGCGGCGTTGGCCTCGGCGCCGCACTCCTTGCCCGCGTCGTAGAGCGCGGCCGCCTTGAAGGCCAGGAGGTTGGCGGCTTCCAGCTCGGCCCAGGACTTGGCCAGCGGATGGGCCACGCCCTGGTTCTGGCCGATCGGTCGACCGAACACGACGCGTTCATTCGCGTAGGTCGCGGCCTTGGCCAGCGCGGCGCGGCCCAGGCCCACGGCCTCGGCGGCGAACAGCACCCGCTCGGGATTGAGGCCGTGCAGAAGGTACTGGAAGCCCTTGCCCTCCTCGCCGACGAGATCCTCGGCCGGAACGAACAGATCTTCGATGAAGAGCATGTTACATTCGACGGCCTTGCGGCCCATCTTCGGGATCGGCTTGGCCTCGATCTTCTCGCGGTCGGTGTAGAACAACGACAGGCCCTGGGTCGGCTTGGCGCACTGATCCTTGGGCGTGGTCCGGGCGATGATCAGGATCTTGTTGGCGCGCTGAGCGCCGGTGGTCCAGATCTTCCGGCCGTTCAGCCGATAGCCGCCGTCGACCTTCTCGGCGCGTGTCTCCAGACTGGAGGTGTCCAGGCCCGAATTCGGCTCGGTGACGGCGAAGCACATCTTGTCCTCGCCCGAGATGATCCGGGGCAGCAGGCGCTCGCGCTGTTCGTCCGATCCGAACTTCACCAGCGGCATGGGACCAAAGATGTTGAGGTGGATGGCCGAGGCGCCGGAGAAGCCCGCGCCCGACTGGGCCACGGTCTGCATCATCACGGCGGCCTCGGTCAGGCCCAGGCCAGCGCCGCCGACGCTCTCGGGCATCGCCACGCCCAGCCAGCCGCCCTCGGCGATGGCGGCGACGAAGTCCTCGGGAAACTGGCCCGTCTCGTCGGTGCGGCGCCAATATTCGTCGTCGAAGGCGGCGCAAACCTTGGCCACCCCCTCGCGAATGGCTTCCTGCTCGTCGGTCAACCAGAATCCGGACATCCGGCCGTACTCCCCTGCGCGCTTTGCTTCTTTAGGTCTCGGGCTCCTCGAAGCGGCGCGCGTCCATCGCGGCGGCGTCGGGACCCGGGTTGTCCCCCGTCACATACGCCGCGACCATCTTGGCCACAAGCGGGGCCAACAGCCAGCCGTTCCGGCGCGCGCCGACCGCCAGGATCACGCCTGGCGAACGGCTCCACCCGACCAGGGGCAGGCCGTCGGGCGTGGTGACCCGCACCCCGACCTCGACCTGCGCCGCGTCCAGATCCAGGGCCGGCCGCAGCGCCCAGGCCGCCGCCCGCAGGCCTTGGGTCGCCGAAGCGTCGGGCGAGAGATCGTCGCGGCCGACCTCCATCGTGGCGCCGATGGCCACGCGTTCGCCGGGAGCCAGATAGACGCCCTCGCCCCGCACCACGTCCACGGCCTTATCCACGGGCGTCGCGCGCAGAATCTGGCCCTTGATCGGCGCCAAGATCGCGGTCTCCGGCGCCAACCGTCCGTCGCGCGCCCCCGGCCCGGTGGCCAGCACAAGGATGTCGAACACCTCGGTTCCACCGTCGGCGCGCCGAACCTCGCCGGGCGCGAAGGCCTCGACGGCCACGGCCTCGAACCGACCGCCCGCCGCCAGGATCGCGTCGCGCAGGCGCGCCAGGGCGGGACGGGCCTCGATCCGCCAGTCCTCGGAGATCGTCTCCTGGTCCGGAAGGCCAAGCGTCGTGAGGCGCTCGGCGATACGAGCGCGCCAAGTCTCCGCGCCCTCCAGCCGCACGCCCGTCCGCGCGAGTTCGACGCCCAGATCCTCCGCGAAGTCCGGCCAGAGATCGCGCGCCCGTCGCATCAGGGCCAGATGCGCGCTCGACAGCGGGTCGAACAGCGCCTCGCTGACCGGCGCCAGCATGCCGGCCGCGACGCCCGATGCATTGTCGCCGGGCGCGGCGGGATCGAACACCGTCACGGCGAAACCCATGCGCGCCAGGCGCAAAGCGGTCGCCAATCCCAACGCCCCGGCTCCCGCCACGGCGATACGCGCGCCAGATACTGTTTTCATGCCCGGCAAACACCTTCCGAGAACGTCGACGTCAAGTCCGCACGGATGCTGATGTCGAAAAGCTCAGGTTGAATCCAAGTCTCGAAACGGCCACAAAAGGTAAAAATATTCTCGCCATCAGCGAGCTTAAGCAATTATACGACCCATAAGCGCGACACTTCGGCGCGAAGACCCCTTTCCGAGCACACACACACGTGACGACGCAGCCAAGCTCGGTCTATACCCGTTAAGACTCGCATGAGCCGCTGCGCGGCGTTGGAGGGATACAAGGCGGATGAACGAACGACCTGCAGCCGATCAGGCCCACCCCGTTGACCTCTATGTGGGCGCTCGGTTGAGAATTCGCCGTAAGATGATGGGTCTCAGCCAGACTCAAGTGGCCGACGCCCTTGGCATCACCTTTCAGCAGATCCAGAAATACGAGCGCGGCGCCAACCGCATCAGCGCCAGTAAGCTGTACGACGCCGCCAAGCTTCTGCAGGCTCCGGTGTCTTACTTCTTCGAAGGGCTGGACGAGACCGACGGCGGGCTGGACGACGGGTTCGCCCAGCGCATGACCGAGTTCGTCTCCACGCCGGAAGGTCTGGAACTGGCGGGTCTGTTTCCGCGCTTGGCCGATCGCCGCCTGCGTCGTCGGGTCGTCGACCTCGTGCGCGCCATGGTGGATGACGAAGCGCCTTAAGACCTCTTCCTTCTGGCGAGGCTTTTCAGGCCCGCGGCGATCCCGCCGCGGGCCTTTTCCTTGGACGCTTGGGGACCCGCCGGACGCGCCGTCCAACCTCTACGGGCCGAAGAATCGTTCCTCGAGCGGGGTCGTCAAAACGCGCCTCGCGAGAGCGCCATTAGGGCCTCCACCCCAAGCTTGACCATTCCAAGGGCCGTGAATTTGTAAAAAACCCCGTTCCACGGGCGTTTTGTCCCCGTGAATCGGCTTTTTAACCTTTCCTAACGGGTGACAAACGCGATTGGCCTCGGCAGGCTCGCAATTCCCTGATTCACAGGAATGAGCTGAGAAGATGAACGTTTCCGATCTGGTCGACGCCGCCGTCGCCGCCGACGACAAGCTGACCAAGACCCAAGCCAAGGCCATCATCGACGGCGTCTTCAAGTCGATCTCCGACGCCGCCGTGAAGGGCGACGAAGTCTCGATCCCCGGCTTCGGCAAGTTCAAGGTCCAGGCCAAGCCGGCTCGCACCGGCCGCAACCCGGCCACGGGCGCGACCATCGAAATCGCCGCCAGCAAGAAGGTCGCCTTCACGCCGGCCAAGCAACTGAAGGACGCCGTCAACGGCTAAGCCTTTGGCGGGAAGCGGCGCGCGAGCGGCCGCTTCCCGACGCTTTCCCTCACGCGCGACGCTTTTTTAGAAAATCGTCGCGCGTTAGGACTTTAAAGAACAAAACAAGAACGATACCATTCCCCAATGGCCGTTCTCGATCTCCGGCGCAAGCTCGCCATTCTCTCCGACGCCGCCAAGTACGATGCGTCGTGCGCCTCCTCCGGCGCGGAAAAACGCAATTCAATCGGCGGTCGCGGCATAGGTTCGACCGAAGGCATGGGCATATGCCACGCCTATGCGCCCGACGGTCGTTGCATCAGCCTGCTGAAGATCCTGCTGACCAACTTCTGCATCTACGACTGCGCCTACTGTATCAATCGCGTATCCTCGAACACGCCCAGAGCGCGGTTCAGCGTCAGGGAGGTCGTCGACCTGACCCTGAGCTTCTACAAGCGCAACTATATCGAAGGCCTATTCCTCTCGTCGGGCGTCATACGCACCGGCGACTACACGATGGAAGAGATGGTCAGGGTCGCCAAGGCGCTGCGGCTCGATCACGACTTCCGGGGCTATATCCACCTGAAGCTTATCCCCGAAGCCTCGCCGGAGCTGACCGCCCAGGCTGGCCTCTACGCCGATCGGGTGTCGATCAATATCGAGCTGCCGCGCGACGACAGCCTGAAGGCGCTCGCGCCCGAAAAGGACCCGACCGACATCAAGCGGGCCATGGGCCGCATGCGGCTGGCGATCGACGAGCACGCCGAACCCGCGCGGAAAGCGGGCCGGCGGACCTTTGCCCGCGGGCAGTCGACCCAGCTGATCGTCGGCGCCGACAGCGCCAGGGATGGCGACATCCTGGCCCGCAGCGCCAATCTGTATGGCGCCTACCGACTGGGGCGCGTTTTCTACTCCGCCTTCAGCCCTATCCCCGACTCCAGCCAACGCCTGCCGTCGATGCGACCGCCGCTGCTGCGCGAGCATCGCCTGTACCAGGCGGACTGGCTGATGCGGTTCTACGGCTTCACCCAGCCCGAGATCATCGCCGAGGGCGAGGACCTGGACCTGGCCGTCGACCCCAAGACCAGTTGGGCGTTGAGGCATCGCGAACGTTTTCCGGTCGACGTCCATACCGCCGACAAGGAAATGCTGCTGCGCGTGCCTGGCCTGGGCGCCAAGACCGTCGAGCGCATCCTGGCGGCCCGGCGGATGACGCGCCTGACCCTGGACGACCTGAAACGCGTCGGCGCCGTCCTCAAACGCGCCAAGGCGTTCCTGATCACCGCCGACTGGACGCCCGGCGCTCTGGTCGACCAGGAGAGCCTGAAGGCGAGGTTCGTCCAGCCTCGGCAGTTGAGTCTCTTTTGATGCGCGTGGCGCGGCTGGCCTCCGAGATCGACTTCGCAGGCTGGCGGTCGGCGGCCCGGTCGCTGCGGGCGGAGGGCGTGGAGCCAAGGGCGGTGGTATGGACGGTCGAACGAGAGCTGTTCGACCAGGAAACGGCCGACGCCGCGCGCCAGACGCCCGGCTTCACCGTTCCCGCGGCGTTCGTCGAGCTGGCGGAACAGGTCATCTTGAACCGCGCGCCGGACCGCCTGACGCTGCTCTACCGCATTCTGTGGCGGCTGGAGCATGAGCCGCGACTGATCGACAATCCCGCCGACCCCGACATGGCTCGCGCGCGCGACATGGCCAAGGCCGTCAGTCGCGCCGCTCACAAGATGAAGGCCTTTGTCCGTTTTCGACGCCTGGAGGACGCTAAGACCGAGTCCTACGCCGCCTGGTTCCAGCCCGCTCATCGCGTGACCGAGGCGGTCGCGCCGTTTTTCGCGCGACGCTTCACCAATATGGACTGGACGATTCTGACGCCGGACGCCTGCGTGGCCTGGGACCGCGAAAGGCTGACGGTCTCCGAGGGCGTGGATCCCGCCCACGCGCCGAGCGAAGACGCCCAGGAAGACCTCTGGCGCACCTATTACGCCTCGATCTTCAACCCCGCGCGCCTGAACCCAAAACAGATGCGTCAGGAGATGCCGAAACGTTATTGGCGGAACTTGCCCGAGGCGGCCCTCATTCCACACCTGATCGAAACCGCCCAGGAGCGCGCCTCGGCCATGGTCGCATCGACGCCGCGCCAACCGTCCGAACGAGTGCTGAAAGCGGCCCTGCGCCACGCGCGGGACGCCTCCTATGAGGGCGCCATCCCGAAGCGCTTGAGCGAGGTCGCGGCGGGCGTGAATCTCTGCCGCCGGTGTGAGCTTTGGCGCGACGCGACCCAAGGCGTGCCCGGCGAAGGCGCGGAGCACGCGCCGCTGATGTTCGTCGGCGAACAGCCGGGCGACCAAGAAGACCTTTCGGGGCGCCCCTTCGTCGGTCCAGCGGGGCGAGTGTTCGACAAGGCGCTGGCCGAAGCGGGCGTGCCGCGCGATCGGACCTTCGTCACCAACGCCGTGAAACACTTCAAGCATGAGCTTCGCGGGAAGCGGCGGCTGCACAAGACGCCGGATCGGGGCGAGGTCATGTCCTGCCGTTGGTGGCTGGACGCCGAACGCCGCCTCGTGCGCCCGCGCGTCGTGGTGATGCTGGGCGCGACCGCCGCCTTGGGCGTGATCGGCGAACCGACGCCCATCGCGGCCAATCGCGGCAAGCCGCTGCGCCTATCCGATCGGGAGCAGGGCCTGGTGACGTATCACCCTTCGTTCCTGCTGCGTCTGCCGGATGAGGCCAAGAAGGCCCAAGCCTATGCCGCGTTCGTTGCGGACCTGAGGCAAGCGGGGCGGCTGGCGGGGATCGCCGCATAGCGGACCTCCCCCGCGCCGCGGGGGAGGTCCAGCCGTCAGTGAGCGGCCTTGCCGGCCATCTGGGTCATCAGCTCTTCCTTGCGAGCCTTGAGGCGTTCGCCCATGGCCTCCAGGTCTTCGTCGCCCTTCTTGGCCTGGGCGAAGAAGCCGCCGGGCTGCTCCTCTTCCTTGACGTGGTGCTTGATGTACTCGCCCAGCACCTTGACCTTGGCGTCATAGAATTCCTGTCCAGGCTTCATCGCCTCGATCTCGGCGATCAGCTTCTTGGCCCCATCGTGTTCGACATAGGCCTCGTCGATCAGGTCGTCCTCGACCTCGCCCCGGCTTTCCGGATAGAGGATCTCTTCCTCGATCCGCGTATGGACCTTCAGCGCCAGAGCGATCTTGTCGAAAAGAGCCTGCTTTTCGCTGTCGCTTTCCAGCTGCTCGTACTCGTCGAACATCTTTTCCACCTCACGGTGGTCCTGCTTGAGCAGGCGGATGGCCAGCGGATCGCGCGTGCCCGTGCGGCGGGTCGCCTTGCGCGGCTTGGCGGACTTGGATTTCGCGGACGAACTCTTGGCGGCGGCGGCCATGAACATGCTCCCTCGGTAACCCCGACCGCCAAGCAACACGCGGGGCGCGCGTCGCGTTCCAGAGTCGGGTCGCCGACAGGGCTAGGCGGGCCGTCCGGCTCCGGAGAGCACCGCCTCCAGTTCGCTGGCCAGGGCCTCGATGCGATAGGGCTTGACCAGCACCCGCCGCCCCTCGCCAGACGCCGCCGTCGCCGCGGCGCTGTAGCCCGTGGTCAGGATCACCGGCAGGCGCGGCCACCGACGCTGGATCTCCCGCGCCAGATCCAGGCCGCCGATATCGCCGGGCATCACCATGTCGCTGAACACCAGGTCGAAGATCTCGCCCGCTTCCAGCAGGTCCAGCGCCGGCGCGGCGGCGGCGGCGCGGCGCGTCTCGTAACCCAGCTCCTGCAGCATCTCCTCGACCAGATGGGCGACATTGTCGTCGTCCTCGACCAGCAGAATGCGCTGACGCCCCTCGGGATTGGCCCTGACCGGCGGGGCTGGGGCCGGTTCGGCCGGCGCGGCCTTGGTCGAGCGCGGGATGCGCAACCAGATGGTGGTGCCTTGACCCAGGACGCTGTCCACCCCCGCCTCGCCGCCCGAGGCGCGCGCGAAGCCATAGACCTGCGACAGGCCAAGCCCCGTGCCCTTGCCGACCTCCTTGGTGGTGAAGAACGGCTCGAACAGCCGGCTCAACATTTCCGGGGCCACGCCAACCCCGGTGTCGCGGATCGACAGGCGCACCATGTCTCCGACGCCGTCCGGCCGCCCCGAGGGCTCGTTGCGCCCCTCGATCGTGATCGCGCCACCATCCGGCATGGCGTCGCGGGCGTTGATGGCGATGTTGAGCACCGCCACCTCCAGCTGGGACGCATCCACCTCGATCCGCCAAAGATCGGGCGCCAGCTTGACCTCGACCGTGACGTTCTCGCGCAAGGAGCGATCCAGGAGCGCGTGCATCCCGGCCAAGCGGCGGCCGATATCGACCACCTCCGGCTTCAGGGGGCTGCGGCGCGAGAAAGCCAGCAACTGCTGCGTCAGACTGGCGCCTCTGTCGATGGCTTGGCGAATGCCTTGGCGCAGCCGTTCGCGGCGCGCGGGATCGGTCGTGCGGTCCATCAGGTCCAGCCCGCTGGAGGCCACCATCAGGAGATTGTTGAAGTCGTGGGCGACGCCGCCGGTCAGCTGGCCCATGGCTTCCATCTTCTGCGACTGACGCAACGCCTCCTCGGCCTTCTCCCGCTCGCGGATCTCGGCCCGCAGCTTGCCGAAGGCCTCGGCCTCGCGCGCGTTGGCCGCGCCGAGGACCGCCACCAGAAGGGCGGCCATGATGATCAGCAGGGCGAAGCCCGCGTAGCGCATCGCCCGCCGAGCGGGCGACTCCAGCACCGTGCGCAGATAGACCGAACCCAGCACCGTCTCGCCCTCGGTCACCGGATAGGTGACGACCAGCCGGGCGCCCTCCACACGCGGCGGGCCGACGGTGTTGGCGGTCGGCAGAGCCTCTCCGCCGCGCAGGAAGCTCGCCGCCAGACGCCCCCGCATGTCGTAGGCGGCGACAGCCTCCACGTCGGGATTGGAGCTGAGGGCGTCGACATATTCGCGGGCGGCGGCGCGGTCGTCGAACGCTAGCGGCGCGGCGACGCTGCCGGCCAGGATGTGGACCTGAACCGCCGCCTGCCGGACGCGATCCCGCTCGCTCAGACGCTCGTTGTACAGCGCCATGACGAAGGCCGCGAGGACAATGGCGATGGCCAGACCGACGGCCATCGAGACGGTCAGGACCGGACGCGGGCCGCGCGGCTTTTGGCCCTTCCCGATCATCGCCCGTCTCCTTTCGTCGTCGCCGAAAGGGCCTCGAGCTTCGAGCTCACGGCGAGACCGCTGACCTGGGCCACGGCGGAGCGGATCTCGAAGCGGACATGCCCGTCGATGAGGACGAATTGAATCATCGCGCGCTTGGTCGGGAAGCGGTCATCGGCGACGGTCAGCACGGGCTGGCCGTCCACCGCCGCCAGCATCCGCCGGGGCGACTGCAGGCGCGAGCGGCCCAGGAACAGAAGATGGCAGGACGCCCCCCGGTCCACCGTCTTCAGGCGAATGACGATGACCGGATGGTCGCCTACCTTATGATCGCGCACCGCCTCATCGACCACTGGGCCGAACGGATCCTGTCCGGCGACGCAGAGCTTGAATGGCCCGACCGGCCCGTCGAAGGCCGTCGTCGGCCATTCGACGAAGGGCGTGAACTTGTAGAGGTAGTCGGCCTTGATGGCGTATTCCAGCGAGGGATCGCCCGCCCAGGCTGGGCGGACCAGCGCCGCGCCTAGGGCCAGGCCCGCCGCCGCCGCCGCCACGGCCAGACCACGCCTCACGCGCGCGTCGAGACCCGCGCGGGGGTGTTTGTCCGGCGCGCGGGCGGCGTCGCGGCTAGAAGGGGCAATGCTCGAAGCGCCGCGGGGGCCAGCCTTGACCGCGCGCGCCCTGTCCGCTCGCATCGAGACGGCCGGCGACCGCCCGCCGCGCGCCGGTAGATGTGCGATCCTGGCTCCCAGACCCTTCACAAGACCTTCCAGACCGTTTCCCCCAAACAAGGGCAGGAAGCCGACGGCGATCGACTCGATACCGCGCCAACCTTGATAGACGTCACAATAGGCCGAAACTGAGACCAAGGCCTGGCTTGACGGCTCCAGTCGCGCTTCGTTCGCGCGAACGACCGCCACATCTCGGCTAGCGCGATTGTCATCCAGCGCATGGACTTCGCCCTCCGCGATCCCGGAAGGCCCAGGGTGGCCGCTCAATCCGGTCGCGTCCACCTTTCCGTCGCTTTTCCGGCCTGGCCAAAACCCGAGCCAAAAAGCAAAAAGCCCGGGCGAACCCGGGCTTTTCAAGGACTTGCGATGGTACCAGCTCTCGGGCTCGAACCGAGGACCTCTAGATCCACAATCTAGCGCTCTAACCAACTGAGCTAAGCCGGCTCATCGCGAGGCGTCGTCTTTAGTCGGATCAGCCCTCGGGATCAAGCGCCGATGCGGACGATTTTCGCCCGAAGGCCGCGTCTCCACAAGAAAAACGCCCCGGAGCGAACTCCGGGGCGTCTCCGAGCTTTCGCCTGGAACCAGGACCTATTGCGGGACCTGGAACACCAGCGGGATCGTCACCTGACCACCGTCGACGGGCGCGCCGTCGAGGGTCTTCGGCTTCATCCGGAACAGGCGGGCCAGCTTGATCGCCGCGTCACCAAAGCCCATGTCGGCCGGGGTTTCGCTAACAATCGAGCAGCCTTCCAGCGTGCCCTTGGCCGTGACCGAGCACGACAGGGTCGCCTTGCCGCTGACTTCCATCCGCTGAGCGCGGTCGGGGAAGTAGCGAGCCATGTCTTCCGCGCTGGGCTTACGGGCCCAGTCCGGACGGGTGATGACCGAGGCGCGAGCCGGCGGATTCGTCGGCACCGGCGGAGCCTGCGAGATCACCGGCGGAGCCGTCGTTTCCACGCGCTTTTCAACGGGCGGAATCGGCAGCGGCGGCGGCGGCGTCACATCCGGGGGCGGAGCCACCGGAGGACGGGGCTGCACCACGGCCGGAGGCGGCGGCGGTTCGTTGGTCGGCGGCGGCGGCGGCGGAGGCGGCGGCGGCGGCGGGGGAGGCGGAGGCAACTCCACCTTCACCGCGTCGTCCGAGTACTCCTGGAACACCGCTTCGAACTTCTGCTTCGCGAGGTAAGCGAAGAGCAGTCCGTGCAGACCCAGCACCACGAGGAGGGCGATGCCGAACGGCCCCATGCCCTTTTTGCGACGCGGACCTTCCGAAGTGAGCGGATCGTAGTGGCGATGCTCGGGCGTTTGTTGTTCAGCCATGCATCACCCCTACTGGTTAGCATCCCGTCCAACGAGAGCCACGCTATAGAAGCCGTTATCCTGGAGGGTGTTCATCACCTCCATGAAAGCCCCATAGCGAACCTTTTCGTCGGCCCGGATGAAAACGCGCTCGTGAGCCGGGTCACGCTTGCCGATGTTCTTGGCAAGGTCCTGACCCATCTCGTCGACCGTGGTCGGAAAATCCCCAATGAAGATCTGACCCGACTGCTTGATCGAGATGTAAATCGGCTTCGGCGGGTTGGGAGTTGCTTTCGCCACCGCCGGCGGCAGGTTCACCTCGACCGACACGGAGGCCAGCGGAGCGGCCACCATGAAGATGATCAGGAGCACCAGCATGACGTCCACGAAGGGCGTGACGTTGATGTCGCTGTTCTGTTCGACGTTGAACCTGTCGCCCCCACCGCCTGAGAGTTTGGCGGCCATGGGTGTTACGCCCCCTTGTCGAGCTGACGCGAGATGGCGTTCATCAGTTCAGCGACGAAACCTTCCGAGCGGGTGCCGTAACCCGAGATGCGGGTCTGGAAGTAGTTGTAGAAGATAACGGCCGGGATAGCGGCGAAGAGGCCGATACCGGTGGCGAGCAGGGCTTCAGCGATACCCGGCGCCACGACGGCGAGGTTGGTCGTGTTGGTGTTCGCGATGCCGATGAACGACGTCATGATGCCGTAAACCGTACCGAACAGACCGATGAACGGACCGGCCGAACCGACCGAGGCCAGGAACACCATGCCGCCCGACAGACGCTTGGCCAGCGAGGACTGGACGGCGTTGATGGCGTAGGTGGCGCGAGCCAGCGTCGAGTCGCGGTGCTCGCCGGCGACGGCCAGACCCGCTTGACGCGACAGTTCGACTTCCTGCGAGGCGGCGGCGGCCATGTCGGCCATCGGGTTGCCTTCGAATTCTTCCGACGAGCTGATGCGCGCGATGTCGGCGATCGAGCGAGCGCCGCGGAAGGCTTCCAGGAACTTGTCCGATTGCTTGTTCAGACCGGCGAACTCGAAAATCTTGGTGAGCAGCAGGACCCACGAGAAGACGGACGAGAGCAGCAGGCCGATCATGACGACCTTAACGACGGCGCCGGCGGCGAGGAACATGCCGACCGGGGTCAGCGAGCCGCCCTTCTTGCCGCCTTCGGCGGCGGCGACGTCGGCCGGCGGAGCTTCCGGAGCCGGA